>JAHDSS010000249.1 GCA_018432565.1 Kiritimatiellia bacterium | reverse complement strand
GCCTCGCTGGCCAAGATCAACGAGGTGGATCACATGGGGGGCGGCCTGGACCTGATCCCGCCCCTGCTGCTGACGCTGGCGCTGGCAGACCATGCCGCCATTGATTTCACGATTGAAAACGCCCACACCTCGATCGGCTACTTCTCGGCCCTGGCGACCCTGGGCTATATCGACCGCCGGCATGTCGTGGACACCTTCCGGCGTGGGCTGGACATTCCCGGCCACGTGGCCTGGGTCCCGGGCGGCACCCAGCTCAACGGCGGACGCCTGGGCGTCATGATCCCCACCGCCGTCGGCCAGGCCCTCGGCAAGCGCGCCGCCTACGGTTCCGATGCCTGGGTGTTGTGCCATACCGGCGATGCCGGATGGATCGCCGGCCACGCCCTGAACGGCTTTCATGCCGCCCGGATTCTCAAAGCGCCGGTGACGTTCATCATGCACCGCAACGGGATTCAGCTGTCGGGTACGACAAACCAGATGACCGGCGCCGATCCGCGCCCGATCATCGAGGCCCTCGGCATCCAGATCCTGGAAACGCCTTCGCTGTATGATGCCGGCGGTCTCTGGCAAACCCTGCGCGAGGCCCGCACCCTGGCCCGCAACGGCATACCCTCGCTGATCTTCCCCACGGGCAAGAACGACGTGCCGCTGTCCCAGGTCGGCGAGCGCCTGGGCATCGGCGAAGAATTGGCGGCGTTTGCCGCCGCCCACGGCGTGGCCCTCGATACGGCGGTCTGGCTGCCCGGCTGCCTGATGAGCTATCGCGACCTGCCATCCATGCTGGAATGCCTGTTCTTTGTCAATGGACTGCCCGGCGGCAAGGCGCATCACGACGGCCACATGAAAGGCCGAGATCTCAACGCCCTCCTGGCCAACCCCATGCTGCAGCTGTCGTCCAAGCAGGCGGTCGCGCTGGAACGCTGGCGCTCCCTGCCCCCGGTTTCGGTCGCCACATCCGCCCGCCCGGCCCCCGGCACGGAAAACCTCGTGGTGCCGGCGGACGCCGCGGCCAAGGCCGGGGCCGCCCTGCCCGCCCCCGGCGGGAAATGGGTCTCGCCGCGCGCCGGCGTCGCCCTCGCCTACGAAATGGTCGCCAAGGCGCATCCGGACGCCATGTTCGTGATCGACTGCGACCTCGCGCCCTCCACCAAGGTGGATCTGGCGCAGAAGGCGCTGGATGCCGATCGGCAGTTCCAGCTCTCCATCGAAGAACAGATCGCCACGATGCTGGCCAACGGCCTGGCCATGTCCACGCCCGATCCCAAGCTGGTGGTATTCGCCACGTTTGCCGCCTTCTTCGAGGGCATCGCCCGCGAAGGCATGGAAATGTGGCGCTATCAGCGCAACCTGACCGGCGCGAACGAAGGCCTCAATGTGACCTTCCACCTGTCCCATGTGGGTTCCTGCACCGGGCGCGACCACTTCTCGGGCTGGTCCCTGGACTGGATCAACCTCGCCATCAGCTACCTGCCCTATCTGGACCGGTTCTACGCCCCGGCCGACGCCCGCGGCGCCTTTATCGCCATCCGTGACCTCGCCGCCCGCACCGGCGCTCACCTGATCGGCATCCCCCGCGACAACCTTCCCATCCTGACCCGGGCCGGCTCGGATGCCCCGCTGTGGCAGCCGGACACCCCCTGGACCGATGCCACACCGCTGCGTACCCGCCCCGGCGCGCGCAAGGCACTGCTGGGTTTCGGGGCCACCGCGTTTGTCGCCGCCGAGGCTTCCGACAAGTTGAATGACGAGGGCATCGCCGCCGACGCCTGGGTCATCAACGGCCTGCCTCTGGAGAAGGACCGCCTGGCCACTCTCTTCCAGCAGTATCCTGACGGCATCGTCACCATCGAGGACGGCCTGATCGGTGACCCCGATGCCGGCATCCGGGGATTCGCCGGAATCGTCCGCGGCGCGGCCCACGGCCGCCCCCTGCCGCTGATCCACCTGGGCAT
This sequence comes from Kiritimatiellia bacterium, assembly GCA_018432565.1. GTDB lineage: Bacteria > Verrucomicrobiota > Kiritimatiellia > CAIQIC01 > Lenti-01 > JAAZFE01. The sequence continues at coordinate 366 of JAHDSS010000249.1, read as the reverse complement.
CACCGATCCGCGCATCGCCCCGTCCGACGGCCATCTCGAACTGTGGCAGTACTTCGGGATCGATTCCACCGCCGCCATTGCCGCCGTCAAGGCGCTGTAGCGCGGTGCCGGGCGGGAACCCCGTTTCCCGCCCGCTTCTGCTTCCCTTTGCTGGACATTGGCCCCATCATGGCGGACAGTATTCTTCAATGAACCTCACGGAAGAAATCCATAAGTGGAAGACGGAACGGAAGGCCGTCATCCTGGCGCACAACTACCAGCGGCCCGACGTGCAGGACATCGCGGACTTCACCGGCGACTCCCTGGAGCTGGCCCGCAAGGCCACCGAAATCGACGCGGACACCATCGTGTTCTGCGGCGTGCATT
>JAHDSS010000246.1 GCA_018432565.1 Kiritimatiellia bacterium | reverse complement strand
GCCGCCGTCCAGCATGCGCGCGTCCTTGATGCTGGGCACGTTGATCACCGCCCGCTCCAGCTCGAATTCCTTCAACAGCTGGATCTTGGGGCGGAACACCTTGATCACGACTTTGGTCCCGGGCTCGCCGCGCAGTTTCTTGACCGCGTCTTCGAGCGAAATGCCTTCGGTGGGGTCGCCGTCGATCTCCATGATCTTGTCGCCGGACAGCAGGCCGGCCCGGAAGGCGGGCGTGCCCTCCATCGGCGCAATCACCGTCAACATCGTGTCCTTGATGCCGATGGTGATGCCCAGGCCGCCGAACTGCCCGGCGGTCTCCTCGCGCATGGCCTTGAAGGCCTCCTTGTCCATGAACTGGCTGTGGGGATCCAGCGACTGCAGCATGCCCTTCAGCGCGCCCTCCACCAGTTCCTCGTACGTGCTCTGGTCCGCCTCCACGTAATGGGTGCGGACCTGCTCGACCACCTTCGAGAACAGCTCGTACATCGGATAGGGCGAATCCTGGTCGGCCTGCGCCTCGGCGGCGGCGGCCTCCTGCGTGTGCAGGCGCGCGCCGACCGCGAGATTGACGGCCAGCACGGCCGCCACCAGCAGCCATTTGAAACTCTGCGCGATTTTCTTCATGTTCGTGTTCCTTGCTCGAAGAGGTCGAGGCGGCCCGCGCCTCAGACCGGCCCCTGCATGTCGGGGCGGTAACGGAAGTAGGCGCCTCCCAGCGGAGGCATCACCACGGGAATGGAGTGGTCGCGGCCCTGCCAGGCGACGGGCTCGGACGAAATGAAGCGCGGATTGCCCACGCCGCTGCCGCCGTAGATCGCCGCGTCGGTGTTGAGCACCTCCTCGTACACCCCGGGGCGCGGCACGCCCAGGCGGTAGCCCTGCCGGGGCACCGGCGTGAAGTTGAACCCGCACACCAGCAGGTCGTCCGGTTCCTTCCCCTTGCGCAGGGTGATCAGCATGCTGTTCTCCCAGTCGTTCAGATCGATCCACTCGAACCCCTCCCACGAGAAATCAATCTGGTGCAGGCAGCCGAAGCCCTTGAGCATCTCGTTGAGGTCGCGCGCCAGCCGCTGGAGGCCGGCGTGCGAATCGTACTGCAGCAGGTGCCAGTCCAGGCTTTCGTTGTGCTGCCACTCGCGCCACTGCCCGATCTCCATGCCCATGAAGGTGAGCTTCTTGCCGGGATGCGCATACAGAAACGCATACAGCAGGCGCTGGTTGGCGAACTGCTGCCACATGTCGCCGGGCATCTTGGAGAGCATGGACCCCTTGCCGTGAACGACTTCGTCGTGCGAAAACGGCAGGATGAAATTCTCGTTGAAGGCGTAGATCAGCGAGAAGGTCATTTCGTGGTGGTGGTACTTGCGGAAGAGGGGATCCTTCTGCATGTAGTCGAGCGTGTCGTTCATCCACCCCATGTTCCACTTCAGGTCGAAGCCCAGCCCGCCGAGATACACCGGACGCGACACCATCGGCCACGCCGTGGACTCCTCCGCGAACGTCAGGAAGCCGGGATATTCCACGTGGATGATTTCGTTGAACTTCTTGAGGAAATCCACCGCCTCGAGATTCTCCCGCCCGCCGAACTTGTTGGGAATCCACTCGCCCTCGTTGCGGGAATAGTCGAGATACAGCATGGACGCCACGGCATCCACCCGCAGGCCGTCAACGTGATACACGTCCGCCAGGAAGATCGCGTTCGACAGCAAAAACGCGCGCACCTCGTTGCGGCCGTAGTTGAAGATGTAGGTGCCCCAGTCCTTGTGCTCGCCCAGCCGCGGGTCGTCGTGCTCGTACAGGTGCGTGCCGTCGAAATACGCCAGCCCGTGGCCGTCCTTCGGGAAGTGCGCCGGCACCCAGTCCACAATCACCCCGATGCCCTCCTGATGGCAGCGGTCCACGAAATACTTGAAGTCGTCCGGCGTGCCGAACCGCGACGTCGGCGAATAGTACCCGATCGTCTGGTAGCCCCACGAGCCGTCGAACGGATGCTCGCTGACCGGCAGCGTCTCGATGTGCGTGTAGCCCATTTTCTTGACGTACGGAATCAGCGTGTCCGCCAGCTCCCGGTAGGTCAGCATCCGGTTGTCTTCGTCCGGATCGCGCCGCCACGAGCCCAGGTGCACCTCGTACACGCTGATCGGCTCTTCCAGCCAGTGCTTGTTCTTCCTCGCCGACATCCAGCCGGCGTCCTCCCACTCGTATTTTTCGATGTCCCAGACCATCGAGGCCGACCGCGGGCGCAGCTCCGACGCAAACGCATAGGGATCCGCCTTCTGCGCCAGGAAATCCTGGTGGCCCTTGACCTCGAACTTGTAGAGATCCCCGGGCTTCAGGTGCGGCACGAACAGCTCCCACAGGCCGGTGCTGCCCCGCTGCTGCATCGGATGGATGCGCCCGTCCCAGTTGTTGAACCACCCCACCACGCTCACCCGGATGGCGTTTGGCGCCCACACCGCGAAATGCACCCCGTCCACGCCGTCCACCGTCCGCGGATGCGCCCCCATCTTGCTGTACGACCGGTAATTGGTCCCTTCCCCCAGCAGGTACATGTCCAGGTCCGTCAGCTGCAGCGGAAACCGGTACGGATCCTCCACCTCGGCCGCCGTGCCGTCGAACCAGGTCAGCCGCAGGCGGTAGGCAAACGGCTTCTCGTTCGGAAAAAACAGCTCATACAGGCCGTCGGCGTGGATCCGCGGCATCTCGAAGGCCTTCCCGTCCGCCGTTCGCACCAGCTCCGCCTTCGTCGCATAGGGACGGAACACCCGCGCGACCGTCCCCGGCCGCTTCTTGCCCGTCTCGTGCATGCCCAGCAGCGAAAACGGCGCGCCATGCATGCCGTAAATCAAGGCGTTGATTTCCGCTTCGGACAGAATGGGCTTCATGCGCAAACTCCTCATGTCGCCGGCACGGAAAAACCCGGCGCCGACTTTCGCGCATCCTCCCATAGAACCCCCCCGCGGTAAAGACGGAATCAAATTGCGGGTCCGCGGCCGCGGCGCATCTGCGTTTCGGGGCCATCCGGAACCTGGAGGGGCGGCTTGTCCGCCCGTGGCGGAACCTCCGTCGAAGACCTCGCCTTGGGGCGGGTGCGGCCCGCCCGGGGACGGCGATCCTGCCGGAAACCAGGCAGGACAGAGCCGCCCCTCCCGAAAACCTCCCCTGGGAACGCAACTCCAGTCGGGCATGCGCACTCCATCGCAGACGCGCCCCTGGAATAAGGCAAGGGATCATTATGGTTGTTATAAATACCATAGTATGGTTGTTATAATATCCATACTATGCTTGTTATAACAACCATAGTCCCCGACGGCATCGGACGGGGGAGAAGGCGGGATCCTGTTGCGGAACGGCCGCGGGACGGTCGAACCGGGATTTTCACCGCGCATCGGGTCCGGGTTTGAACTTGTCAGCGAGCTGTCGACGGGCTTATATCGCTTCAGGCGTCCGAACCTGTTTCCCGCGCCGCAACCCCATGAGGCCCGCCATGAACCGAATTCTCTTTCCCGCCCTGCTGGCTCTCTCCCTGACTGCCGTCCCGGTCCAGTCCGCCGAACTGTCGGTGGACGATGCCGCCCCCGAACTGAAGGTGTCCGAATGGGTCAAGGGCGGCCCCATCGAGACCCTGGCCCCGGATCAAATCTACGTGATCGAATTCTGGGCGACCTGGTGCCCGCCCTGCCGATCCTCGATCCCCCATCTGACCGAACTGGCCCGCCGCTTCACCAATGTGACGTTCATCGGCGTGAACATCTGGGAGCGCGGGGACGATGTTTCCGCCACGGTCACGCGCTTTGTCGAGGACATGGGCGATCAGATGGACTACGCCGTCGCCCTCGACACCGATGACGGGTTCATGTCGGAAGGCTGGATGAAAGCCGCCGGGCGACGGGGCATTCCGTCCGCGTTCGTCGTCCGGGAAGGCCGGATC
>JAHDSS010000524.1 GCA_018432565.1 Kiritimatiellia bacterium | reverse complement strand
CGCGGGGCTGGCCGGCCACGGCGATTTCCAGGAAGCCGCCTTTGCGGGGCGGATCGAAATCCAGCGCGAGTTCGCCGGTGAGGGCCGGCCCTCCGGGGCCGTAGCTGCCCCAAATGCGTTCGAACGGCCTCGGCGGCACGTCGGGTGGCACGCCGCGCTCCAGAAAAAACCAGGCGTTGGTCTGCCGCGCGGGCAAGGCGTCCCGCAGGGGCGTGGGCAGGAAGCCGCGCACCGTTTCGTTCTCCAACAGGTAGGCCAGGCGTTCGCCTGACGGGTGAGGGATGGCATTGACGGGCGGGCCGACGATGTGGCGGCGGTCGAAATCCGAAAGAAATTGGAGAGTGTGGAAGGCTTCGACCCGGCGCATCTGGGCGGCGCGGTGGATTACCTCGCGGGTATGGGTCCAGTAAACTCCTGACAGGCCCAGCAAGGCAATGGCGGTCCAAACCGGGATTGCACGGTTCATCCAGCGGTTCCGGGCAAGAAATGACAGATGCAGCAGAGCGGCGAAGTTCAGCACTAGGCCGACAAACAGGGTATCCATGTAGCGGGATTCGGGCGGAGGGGCACCGGCGCCGCGCCCATAGGCTGTGGCCGCCGCATTCAACCAGATCCACAAAGCGGCACCGACTAGGAACCATGGGAATGGAGTGCGTTGAGGAGGCCGGCGAAACAAGAGCATCCAGGCCAGAAGGCCCAGGACAGGCGCTTGCATCGGCAAGGCCATGGCCGGTGACTCATAAAACGGGAATGCCAGGGCCTGGGCAAATGTGAGGATGAAATCGCGGAAACCGGAAGCCTTGAGATAGGCGTGGCCTGCCACCACCGGGGTGAAGGTGAACGCCGCGAGAATATAGGCCAGCAGCAGGCCAATGGCGGCAGCGTGCCGCCAACTCCAATGTCGTTGTGCGATCAGTTGCAGGGCATGGCAGGCGGCAGCGGCAACACCGGCCAGGAACCCTGATGCCATGGAAAAGAACGCCGCAACCAACACCAGGAACCCCCACCACCAGCAGACCGCCAGGGGCGCGGAAGCGGTAATCCATCGGATGCCCAGCAAACCGAACAACAGGAGAAAATGGAATTGCGATTGGAATCCCCACAGAGCGTTTTCCGCCCCGAAAGGCATCAACAGGACCAGGGAGAACACCAGAAGCGGGAGGAAGAGGCGTTCGGGCAGTTCCCGGCGCAGGGTCGCAAGCAAGAGCACCAGCGCCAGGGCATGGATCACTCCGCCCAGCACCATCTGCAGGAGCGGGTCCCAGATGCCGCCGTTGAGCCGGTAGGCGAGCAGGCTGATCAGCCGGGTCCAGAGGATGCGGTGCTCATTGTGGGGACCGATGAGATCCGCTCCGCGCAGATGGCCGTTCTCCAGCGGATGGTATAACTTGGCGGCTTCGGCCTCCCACTGGTCCCAATAGGGAATCCAGTGGCCCTGGTGTTGGATCAGGTGAAGCCGTGCGCCGAACAGGAGCAGGAAAAATCCCAACAGGGCGAGGCGGGGGAGAGGGCGGCCGCAGTTCATGGCAAGGCGGGTTGCACACGATTTCCGGCATGCGTGGATTCGCGATAGGGCTCATGCCGGCGGTAGAGGGAGAGCCGCAGTTGGATGCTGGCCTGCAGGGGATCGGCGGGATGCAGTTGAGCCATTGCGTCGGTGGCGATTTGGATGGCGGTTTCGAAATCGCCGTGGGCGGCGTGGGCGGCGGCGAGAGTGTCCAGGAGGCTGGAATGGTTATGGCCGGCGACGGCCAGGGCGATTTGGGCTAACCGAACCGCCTCGGCGGGTGGGGCGGGCGGATTCTCCGTGGTGGCCAGCAGCCAGGCGGCGCTGTTGTGCAGCAGGATATCCGTGGGCCGCCGCGGAAGGTTGTTTGCGAAAAACGGCCAGGCCAGTCGGGCGTCACCCGCGCGCCAGGTGCGGACATACAGGCGCGTCAGGCCATCGAAATCCTGCACGTCCAGCGCATTCATCCGGCGCAGGGTCCGGAGCGCTTTTTCTGCGCCAGAGGGGTTGCCGGATTCAACATGGGCGCGGTAAAGCATCTGCCAGGGCAGGGGATGTCCGGGCATGAGGTTGGCGGCGCGATCGAGGGGCACGACGGCGTCGGCGGCGCGATCGAGTTGCAGAAAGCTGATCCCCAGCGCCAGAAAAGCGTCAGGGGGCGCGTCGGGGTGGGTGCATGCCTCCATGGCCAGCGGAAGCGCCTCGTCGGGGCGTCCGGCGTGCAGCAGAGCGGTAACGAGATTGCAGGTGGCCTGCACATTCCATCGCTTGGCTTTCTGAAAGTGCGGAATGGCGTCTTCGGGGCGTCCTTTCGCGGCCAGCCATTTGCCCATCATGTTGTTGACGAGCGGATTCTCGGGGGCCTGGCGCAAAAGGACGGGACCGAGGGTTTCGGGGCTTTTCCACAACGGCAGATAGCGGACCGTACGAAAGCCGCAGGCCGCCACGAGCAGGCTTGAGAGAACGGCAGCGGCCAATCGCCCGCGGCGGAAACGGCCCGCGGCGACATAGAGGCTGGCGAACGCCAGCGACAGCCCGATGGCCGGCAGATAGGTATAGCGGTCGGGATAAGCGGACTGCTCGTCGAAGCGGATGCCCCGGACCACCGGCGCCAGCGCGATGCCAAACCAGAGGAGGCCCACTAGCATGCCGGGGAGTTGCTGACGAAGCCGCCAGGCGGTCACCAGCGCAATCAGCATCGCAACCAAGGCGAAAATGGCCATGACGGCGGATGGGTAGTCCACCGGATAGAACATGGACAGCCTCGTTGGCCAGAGGATCTGGCGAAGATGGGCAAAGACCGTAGGGGCGATCAGTCCCAGTCTCCCGATCGGGGACATGGGCGGCGCGTTGGAATGGGCGGCGCGATGAGTCCACAGCGTCAGGACAATTCCCGCCATCATTAACAAGAACAGGGGGATTTTCTCCGTCAGCAGGGGGCGCCATGCCGCCCAGCGGCCGCGTGAATCGGGGAACCGGGCGCGGCGCAGCGGCCAAGCGTCCAGCAGCAGCAGCAGGGGAGGCAGCACGACCAGAATCGTTTTCGACAGCATGCCGGCGGCCATGGCCAGCGCGACCGCCGCCAGACGGGTTCGGGAGGGGTGTCCGGCATATCGGAGATAGGCGAACAGAGCCAGCAGAAAGAAGAATCCGCTCAACACGTCCTTGCGTTCGGCGATCCAGACGACGGATTCGACGCGCAGGGGATGGAGCGACCAGAGGGCGGCGGCAAAAAAGGCGGCCAGGGGGGCGTGAAACAGCCGGAACAGGATCCAGAACAGCAGCAGGGCGTTCGCCGCATGCAGGAGGAGGTTGGTAAAGTGGTAGCCGAAGGGGCCCGGCCCGAATATCGACGAATCGACCATGAAGGAAATCCAGAGGAGCGGGGAGTACCAGGATTCATGCACGGTGGTGAAGGCCCATCGGATATTCGCCAGGGAGAGGCCACCCGCCACGTGCGGGGTTTCGATCGTGTACTGGACGTCGTCGATGTCGATGAACCCGTAGTCCAGAGCCGGGGCAAACAAAGCAAAGGTGACCAGCCCGGTCAGCAAGGCCAGCAACACGGCGCGGTGAAACGGTGGTGGGCTGGCAGCAGCGGCATCCATTTCTCTAGTCGGCGGAAGATTCTGGTGAGGGGCTTGGAGAGAGGGCGTAAAAGGAAATGGGCTTCTGCAAATGAAAATAGCCGGCGGGGGTGGAGAGCAGAATGCGCTCGGAAAGCGCGGAGGTCAGCGACTGGTCAAGGGCCATCCAGCCGGGAGGGCGAGGGCGAGCATTTTCACTGGCGATTTGATCGGCCAAGGTGGGCGGGCCCGGAGTCCCCCCATCGCCGGAAGGGGCTTGTGCGGCGCGCATAGCGAAGAGGCATTCCCGATTGGGTGCGGGCAGGGCCAGGGCGTGCGTCAGCCCCCGTTCGCGGGCGATGGCACGAGCCATGTCCCCACCGGGCTCGTCGCAGTAGAAGTCGATTTCCGCCTGCCATCCTTCGCGGTTTTCCCAATAGAACGAAGCCGTGGAAGGGATGCCGGTGAAGTAGAAAAGGCAAGGCGCGTCGTCGGTGGTGCCGATCATCCGCCATTCGTTGGTGCCGGCGGCGAGGCCGATGCGCAACGCGGTGTGCTTGGCGGCCAGCGCCCGTCCCCAGATTTCCGGGGTGTCGATGGCCAGCGCGGCGGAACTTTCGATTTGCCAGCGGGAGCGGACCGCCAGCGCGGCGTTCAGCAGCAGCGCGCCGGCCAGCGCCGGCGCGAGCCAAGACCTTTTCCCGGCGGCGAGGTGCTGGTTGACCAGCAGGACCGCGAACGCCGCGAGCGGCACGATGAAAAACGGCAGCCAGCGGAGCTGGCGCAGGAACAGCAAGCCGAAAAGCAGGACGTAGAGCCCGAACGCGCGCGGGATGGGCAAGCGGACGGACTTCCGGCCCAGCAGCGCGCCGACGGCGACGGGCAGCAGGCCGAAGGCGGGCCAAATGAAATCCCGCGCTTTTCGAACGGCGAACGTCAGGCCGGGCTCGAACTCGGCGACGAAGCGGTCGTTCCACTGGTAGGTGACCGGGTCGCGCAGCAGGTGCCAGTCGGCAGGTCCGAACAGGATGAGCGCGGGCGCGGCGGCGGCCGCCAGCGCGGCCGGCAAGACCAGCGCCCACTCGTGCGCGGCGCGTCCGCGCCAGAAGCGCCAAGCCGGCGCCCGCGCGACGAATATCAGGCTTTCGGCAACGCCCAGCCAAGTCAGCCAATAGACGGGGTGGTTGACTTCCAGGCGCATGTGCAGGTGCTGAGGCGCGTATTCCAGCAGATAGAATCCGGCGGAAGCGGCGATTCCCGTGCCGGCCCAGATTCGCCACAGTTCCGGCGCATATCGGCGCCCGGAGCCAGCGGCCGGCGCAAACGGCGGCAGGACCGTTGCGGCGACGGCCGTCGCGACGGCGAACGCCAGGGTCCAGACCGTGGCCCCCAGCCACAGCGAAATCGCACCCAGCAGGCCGGCCGCCGCGAACCACCTTCGGGCGCCGGCGCGGCCGGGAAGACCAAGCGCCTGAAACGCGCGGCCGGCAGGAACCGGCGGGGGTGCCTCGGACGTCCAGCCCAAACCGCCGAAATACAGGCAGACGAAAGCGAGGAACGCCGCATAGACTTGCAGGCCGTGATGGTCGGGTTTCAGCGGATAGAACACGGAAAAGAGCGGTTCCAGCGCCAGGCCCAGCCAGACGAACAGACCGGCGGCTCCCCAGCCGAGCTTGCGGCGGAACGCGCAGAACAGACCCGTGAAGACGACGAATTGGAACGAGGGCATGATCCAGATTCCGGCCAAATCGAGCGCCCGGGCCAGCGGCCAGGAATTGATTTGCATGAACAGGGCGGACAGGCTGCGGATTCCCCAGAGCAGCGGATGGCTCCAGTGCATGGGGCGGCCATAGGGGGCGTTGTCCATGAACGTGTGGCGCAGGCGTCCGGCGCCGGATTCCGCCAGATCGCGGGCGTGGGCGAGCCAGGCATACGAGTCGTTGTCCAGGAAGAACCGCGGCGCGGTCAAGCCCGGCGCGGCGTTGATCACGCGCGCATCGAGCGCCCGGGCGCAGCGATCGGTGTGGAGCGTGAAGACGGCGACGTGGACGGCGATCAGGACGGCGCCGACGGCGTCGATCCAACCGGCGGCGCGCCGGACGGCGGGCGGCGGCGGCGCGGCCGGCACCGGGGCAGGGCGCGGAGCTGGGGCCCTGCGGGCACTCATGGAAAGACCAGGCGGAACATCCGGCGGGGCCCGGCGGCGTCGAGCGCGATGGCGCCGTTGGTGGCGACGGCATAGCCGCCGAGGAGGGTTTCGAAATTCCATCCGCCGTTGGTGACGGTATCGGCGGCCTGCAGGCTGAAATCGTATTTCAGCAGTTCGGAATCGACGTCGAGCCGCAGGGCGTTGGACGCGGTGGCCAGCCTCGCGATATCCCGCAGGCCCGCGGGCGGCGCGGGCGGCGCGGGCGGCTGGACGGCCGCCAGGTTGCCGTTGGTGCCGACGAACCAGTTGGTGGAGCTGGCGGGTTGGGGCGCGACGGCGAACTTGGCGTAGTAGCGGGCCGTCGGCGAAAACGACAGGCCGGATCCGTCGCGCAGCAGCGGCAACCCGTTGGAATAGACGGGCGGGACCAGCGTCGCGACGGTGCCGGGCCCGGCCAAGACGCCGGCCAGCAAGATCGCGTTCTCGTTGGTGTGCAAAGCGATTCCGTCGGTACCTGCGAACGAAACGCCGCCGGCGAGGGAGAGCACCGCGTTGCTGCCTTCGTAGGTGCCGTTGTAGCACCAGAGACCGTTGCCGGCCGCGGCGGAATTGGCCTCGAACCGGGTCTGGCCCGAAAGGGCCAAGGGGCCGCCGAGGTGAAAGATGCCGCCGCCTTCGTTCGACGACACGTTGGCGGCGATGCGGACGTCGCGGATGTCCGCGTCGCCGAAGAGCCAAATGGCCCCGCCGGGTCCGGCCGCGCGGTTGCCCGCGAACGTGGAGTCCGCGACGGCGAGGGACGCATAGGAGCAATAGATGGCGCCGCCGAAGAGTCCGACGTTGGAGGAAACGGAACTGGCGACGATCTCGATGGCCGACGCCGGGTTGGCGGTGGGGGTGACGTAGAGGCCGCCGCCGTAGCTGTCCGCTCCGTTGCCGACGACCAGGCAGTTGGATAGCGCATACCCGCTGGAGGTGGAATACAGACCGCCGCCATATCCGGCGGCATGGTTGTCGCGGATCGTGGCGGATCGCAATTCGTTGGCGCCCGTGTGGGACCACACGCCGCCCCCGTGATAGGCCTGGTTGCTGGCGATCGTCGTGCCGTCGGCAATCAGGTTTCCGTACCCGTTGGCGTAGCCGCCCCCGTTGATGGCGGAGTTGCCCGAGATGCTGCCGCCAGAAAGGATGACGTTGGCCGGGTAGCCCATGATGCCGCCGCCGTAATCGTCGGCGGCGTTGTCGCGGACGACGAGATTGGTCGCCGCGAGCACCGCGTTTTCAACGTAGATGGCGCCGCCGCGTCCGCGCGGGGCGGCGTTGCTGGCGAAAACGGCGTTGCGCACGTAGACGGCCATGCCTTGGCTGCAAAGCGCTCCGCCGGAACTGTTGGTGGAGGCGTTGTTGTGGAACAGGCCGCCGTTCAGCACAAGGGCGGCCGGGTTGGTTTCGTTCAGTCCGTACAAGGGGGCATAGAAGCCCCGGTAGTTGCGCAGGACGACGCCGGGCTGGACGACGACGCCGGCCTTGTTGGCGAAGATGCAACTGAATCCGCCGGCAACGCCGTTGGTCGCTCCGCCGTCCAGAATCAGCGTGGGGGCGGCATCGCTGCCCGCTGCGGTGCCCAGCGTCAGGGCACCGGGCGGTTGAACGAAGATCATGTCGTCCGCGAACGCGTTGGTCCGGACGATGCGCCGGACGGCGCCGTCGCTGGCGATGGCAACCGGTCGGGAAATGGACAGGACGTTGGTCAGGACGGCGTCGCCGATCAGCTCGATCACGGCATTGGACGGCGCGGCGGCCACGGCCGCATGCAGCGTGGGATAGGTTTGGGTGCCGATGCGCGCCACGTCGGCGCGGCAGGGCCATGCTCCGCACACCAGCGCCAACAGGCTAGAGAACACTATCCTCATGATCCGTATCATACTGGATAAGGCGGTCGGATGCACAAGGTTTATATTCTGGATTCAAAACACCATAGTTCAAATCCGTGGCATCCGCGAAATCCGCAGCTGAAACTTCCCGGCTGTAAATGCGCCCGCTGGGCGCGTCGGATCGGGGGACCAACAGCCGCCGCGCTCAACGAGCGCAGCTACAGAAGGCGTTGAATGGTTCGGCTGTAGATGCGCCCGCTGGGCGCGTCGGGTCGGGGGCCCAACAGCCGCCGCGCTCAACGAGCGCAGCTACAGCAACGCGATGACAGCGGCGGCATTCGGGATCCCACATGGCTTCAAACATCGTTTGTTCAGGGCTGGAGGCGGTAGATTCTTCCATCGGCCTTGAGGGGGATCCAGCGTCCGGCGGCGGGAACAAACACATGAAGAGGTTTGGTGGCGGCCAATTGCAGGTGATAGTCGGGGGCTGCCCAGTCGGGCAATCCCGTCCCGCCTTGGGCCATGGCGTAGCCCAGCGTGGCGGCGGTCGTCGCAGGGTCGTCGCGGCCGGCCAGCAAAAAACAGCTCATGGCGGCCTCTTCGGGCGTGCGCAGGGAGACGACGTGGGTGATGGCGCGCTCGCGGGCGATTTCCCGCGCGCGTGCTCCCGGCATGGGGGCGGCCAGGAATTCGGAGGCCGCGGTCAGACCGGCGAGATTTTCCCAGTAGAGGGATCCGATGGAATCGCCGACGCCGAAATAGTAGGCGGCAGGCGCCATTTCCACCGGCAGGACCAGCCGCAAGGGACGACCGTTGCTGACGGTTTTCAATTGCAACAGCATGTTGCGTTGCAGCATGTAGCGGTTCCAGAGGGCGTCCATTTGCTCGACGCGCAGCATGCGGCTCGCCAATCTCACGTGAACCCGGGCGGCTTGGGCGGTCTGCAGCAGCAGCATGATCGTCAGCAGCGCCGTCAGCGGGAGTCGCGCGCGGGGAGCCAGCCTCGCGTTCGGTTGGCGCAAGGCCGTCAATCCGACCGCCGCCAGCAGCAGGAAGAACGGCGGCAGGAATTGCACCCAGCGGCCCTGCCAGCAAAACAACAGGAAAACGCCGCCGGTGGCGACCGCCAGGACCCGCAGGAATCCGCGGTACTCGAACGGGAGCCGGCGGCCACCCAGCAGGAACAGCGCACAGCCCAGTGCCAAGACGCCCTGGGCCAGCAGCGGATCCCGCAGGTAAACTCCGATCGCGTTGGGTTGCAGAGGCGACAGGAATTCCGTGATGACGCGGGCGTGGAGACGCAGCAGCAGCGCGGCGCGCGGCAAATACCAGGCCGCGGGACCGAACAAGACCAGCAGCGGCAAGCTCGCGGCGGCCCAGAAGCCGAGACCGGCGCACAAGCCGTCCCGGAAACGAAAGGCGCCGCGGTTTGTCTTCCACCGGGCGAGCGCGCGCAGGCATTCGGCCGTGCCCAGGAACCAGAGGGCATACAGCGGATGGTTGACCTCCAGCCGCATCGCGAAATGGTGCGGGGCATACTCCACCGCGTACAGCAGGAGCGCCGTCGCCGCTCCCGTCGCGCCCCACCAGCGGAACAAATCCGGTTCCGGCCGCGCGTGTTCGGGAGTTTCGCCGCCCGCCAGCAGCAGGTTGAGCGCCAAACCGGCCGCCATGGCCAGCAGGATGAACGCAAAAACGGTGGCTCCCAGCCAGAGCGCCAACCCGGCGCAAACGCCGGCGGCCACGAATTCGCGGCGGGCGGCGGCGGGCGGGGGCAACAGACGGCTTGTTGCGCCGCCGCCATCCGCCCGGCGGACCCAGCCGAGCCCGCCGCGCAGCAGGAAGATCAGGCAACCCGTGGCGAAGGCGATCTGGAAACCGTGGTGGTCCGGCCGCAACGGGTGGAATTCGTAGTGGCACGTACAGGCCATCGCGAGGACGGCCAGCAGGAGCGCCGGCGGATCCAGGCGCGATTTCAGGAGCCACAGGACCGCCGAGAAGAAGACGAAGCCCAGCAGCGGCATGAGCGTGCGGCCGGCCCATTCGAGGGCGAGCGGCGCCGGCAGGCCGCCCAGACGCTCATAGAGGGCGGAAAGGCCCGCGAGGCTCCAGATGGGCAACTGGGCCCAATGCACCTCGCGTCCATACGGCGCGTTGTCGGCCACGGTGCGGCGCACCCGGAAATGTCCGGAAGCGCGCAGGTCCCGGGCGTAGGCCAACCAGTAATAGGCGTCGGGATCGCCGAAGAAACGCATGGCCCGCCAGGGCTCTTCCGCCGTCGGCGTCGGGGGCGTCATCGTCGCGTGGGCTTCCACGTTCCGGATTCCGCGGTCGATGGCCCACAGCGAGCCGCCGTGCCAAAGGGCCAGCAACAGCAGGCCCAGGCCCGCGAGCAGATGGCAACGGTTGAATGGCGTGCGCGACATGGTCCATACCTTAGCGCAACCTTCCGCGCGGCGTACAGGGGAAAGGCGGAGAAGACCGGGATGGTTTCTTGACGCCGCCGGACGCGTCGGGGAGAATGCGGCTCCATGGCAAAACCGCTTCCGCTGCCGGATTGGAAAACTCCCGCCGCCGTCCTGCTGCTTCTGGCTCTGGTCTGGGGTGCGTTCGGCGGGGCTTTGCAATGCGGTTTCGTCTATTTCGACGACGACCAGTACGTGTTTGAAAATCCGGCAGTGGCCCGCGGCTGGACGGCCGCCGGCGTCCGGTGGGCGTTCACGACCGGCCATGCCGCCAACTGGCACCCGTTGACGTGGTTGGCGCACATGGCGGACGTCGAACTGTTCGGCCTGGATGCCCGGGCCCACCACGCCGTCAACGTCTGGCTGCACGCCATGAACGCGGGGTTGCTGTTTTTCGTCTTGCGCCGGCTGACGGGGCGCGGCGCGCTCGCGTGGTGGGTGGCGGCGCTGTGGTGCGTCCATCCGCTGCGGGCGGAAAGCGTGGTCTGGATTTCGGAACGCAAGGACGTGCTGGCCGCGACGTTCGGGTTGGCGGCGCTGTGGGCCTATGCCGGCCGTTCGCCGGCGCGGTTGCTCTGGACGGCGGGCGGATTCGCCTTGAGCCTGATGGCCAAGCCGACGTGGGTGACGCTGCCGTTCCTGCTGTTGTTGCTGGACGTTTGGCCGCTGGCCCGCTGGAAGCGGGGCGCGGCCGTCCGGTTGATTCTGGAAAAAGGACCGTTGTTCGCGCTGGCGCTGGCGTCGTCCGTTGCGACCTTTCTCGTGCAGCGGCACGGCGGCGCGGTGGGGTCGCTCGATCTGCTGCCGCCGGGCACGCGCGTTGCCAACGCGCTGGTGGCCTACGCGGAATACGTCCGCCTGCTGGTTTGGCCGTCGGGGCTGGCGGTCCTCTATCCTTATCCGGACGGCGGCCATGCCGGTTGGCGGATCGCGGCGGCGGCCGCCGTCGTGTTGGGGCTGAGCTTCTTCGCCGCCGCGCAGCGGCGGCGGCGGCCGTGGTGGACGCTCGGCGGATGCTGGTTTCTGGGGACGCTGGTGCCGATGATCGGGCTGGTGCAGGTCGGGCGGCAATCGTGGGCGGACCGCTACACCTATCTGCCCCACGTCGGCTTGATCCTGGCCGCGGTCTGGAGCGTGGACGAAATCGTTCGCCGGGCCGGCGCGCAACGGCGATGGCTGCCGCGGGCGGCGGGGACGGCGGCGGCGGCGCTGGTCTTGGCGCTGGCGCTGGGCGCCCGCCGGCAAACGGCGTTCTGGCGGACCAACGAAAGCCTGTTCGGCCGGGCGTTGGCCGTCACCGAAAACAATCTGCTGGCCCACGGGAATCTCGGGACCTGGTACGGGATGCAGGGGCAGTGGGAACAGGCGGAATTCCATCTGAAAAAGGTCCTCCGTCACCGTCCGATGGATGGTGGCGCGCGGCATTCACTGGGCAACGTGAATCTCCGGCAGGGGCTCAAAAAAGAGGCGCTGGCCGAGTATCGAATCGCGGCGCAGGATCCCAAACAATGGGAGGCCATGAACAACGTGGCGTGGCTGCTGGCCATGGCCCCCGACGGCGCGGAGCATGCCGGCGAGGCATTGGATTGGGCGGAGCGCGCGGTGCGGGCGGCGCCCGAATCCGGCAAGGCGACGGTCTGGAACACCCTGGCGGTGGCCCGCGCCAACGCCGGCGATTATACCGGCGCCATCGAAGCCGCCGAAAAGGCCTTGGAATTGGCCCGGGCCTCCGGGGATGTTGCGCTGGCGGAACGGGTGCGGTCGCGGATGGCGCTGTTCCGGGAAGGACGGCCTTATCGGGAATGAGGAAGTGGTTGAGCGCAAATTATTTTTCCGATATGGCGTCGTCGTCCTCAGAATTCCGCGAATTCCCGCGGGTAAAACGCTTATAAAAAAAGTTCAACTTTTCCCTTTACAGGCAGGCGACGAATGTACTATAAACGACGTACAGATTGGAGAAGGGCTTGCTCTTCCCGGATGTTTTAAAATAAATGAACCAAACAGGAGAGACGATGATGAAGAAGTTATTGATCGCATTGGCCATTCTGGCGGTTGCCGCCGTGGCCCAGGCTGACATTCTCGCCACGTGGAATTTCTACGGCAGCAACTCCACGCAGTGGAGTGGCGCGATGCCGCTGGCCGGCGCGAACCTCGATGCGCACATCGCGTCGGCTTCGCTGAGCCTCAGCGCGGGCCTGACGGCCACCTCCTCGGGCAACAACCTGCGGTCCAACGGCACGTATTGGGGCATCACCGCTCCCAACCTGTCCGATGCGGGCTACGTCCAAATCGCGCTGGTCGCGGATACCGACTATGAAATGACCATCGAGACCATCACGGGGCGCGTGGCCGGTTCCGGCACGGGCGTCGGCGGCGAGGATCGTTGGGCAGCCAGCGTCGATGGCGGCGCCTATGGCTGGATCATTACTGCCACCACCACGGCCAACAACAACGCGATGTCTTGGAACGTGGACGATACGACCGGCACTAACATCACCCTGCGCTACTATGCCTCGCCGACCGTCGCGGGCGGTACCTGGGGCTTCTCGGGCAGCAGCAGCGCGACGCCGGCCGACCAGTCCATCGTGATCAACGGCACGACGCAGTCGGTTCCGGAGCCCGCGACGATGGGCCTGCTGGGCCTCGGCGCCTTGGCGATGGTCCTCCGCCGCAAGATGAAGAAATAATCACCCCGCAAGGGATGATGACAAGAGCGGCCTTCGGGCCGCTCTTTTTTGCTGTAGATGCGCCCGCTGGGCGCGTTGGATCGGAACGAACAGCCGCCGCGCTCAACGAGCGCAGCTACAGGGCGGAACAACGCGGATCGATTGTAGATGCGCCCGCTGGGCGCGTCGGATCGGGAAGAAGCCGCGCTCAGCGAGCGCAGCTACAGGGGGAGCGCAGCTACAGAGGCGGGATAACGCGGATCG
>JAHDSS010000581.1 GCA_018432565.1 Kiritimatiellia bacterium | reverse complement strand
GTCTGGAAGGACGGCGCCTGGAGCGAAGGCGAACTGGTGGAATCGCCGTATCTGAATATTCACATTGCGGCCACGGCTCTGCACTACGGCCAGGCGGCGTTCGAGGGACTGAAGGCGTTCCGGCGCAAGGACGGCAAGGTGAGTCTGTTCCGGCCCGCGGAAAACGCGAAGCGGATGGCGGTCACGGCCCGGCGCACCTGCATGGCGGAGGTGCCGGAAGAGCTGTTTGTCGAGGCGTGCAAGCGGGTGGTGAAGGCCAACCTCGAGTACGTGCCGCCCTACGGGACGGGCGGCTCGCTGTATGTGCGGCCGCTGCTGATCGGCAGCGGGCCGCAGATCGGCGTGGCGCCGGCGGAGGAGTACACGTTCATCGTGCTGGTGACGCCGGTGGGGCCGTACTACAAGGGCGGCCTGCAGGCGGTGAAGGCGATCGTGCTGGACGACTACGACCGCGCGGCGCCGCAGGGCACCGGACACATCAAGGTGGCGGGCAACTACGCCGTCAGCCTGTATCCCCATCTGGAGGCCAAGAAGGCCGGCTATCCCGTCGAACTGTATCTCGACGCCAAGGAACACAAATGGATTGATGAGTTTTCAACCAGCAACTTCCTGGCGATCACGAAAAGCGGGACCTACGTGACCGTGAAATCCGGGTCCATTCTGCCCAGCATCACGAACCTGTCGCTGCAGCAGATTGCCAAAGACCTGGGCATTCCGGTCGACGTGCGGCCGATCGCGTTTGAGGAAATCTCGGAATTCGCCGAGGTGGCGGCGTGCGGCACGGCGGTGGTGATTACGCCGGTCTGCCAGATCGAGCGCGCGGGGAAGGTGTACAAGACGGGGCCCGAGACGGGCTGCGGTCCGGTGCTGGAGAAGCTGTACAGGACGGTCCAGGGCATCCAGTACGGCGAACTGCCCGACACGCACGGCTGGAACGTGGATGTCGGGTAGTCCATGATGACCCTCGAACAGCAGCTGGCGAAGATCACCGCACGCCGGGTGGATCTGCACAGCGCGGACGAACTGAAAAACCGCCTGACGAAGTCCATCGCGGAAAACAGGCCCCTGCGCATCAAGATGGGGGCGGACCCGTCGGCGCCGGACCTGCACCTGGGGCATTGCGTGGCCCTGAACAAGCTGCGCGATTTCCAGGATTGCGGGCATACGGTGGTGTTCATCATCGGCGACTTCACGGGCATGATCGGCGACCCGTCCGGGAAGTCCGTCACGCGTCCCCAGCTCTCGAAAGAGCAGGTGCTGGAGAACGCCAAGAGCTACCAGGAGCAGATGTTCAAGATCCTGGATCCGGCGCGGACCGAGGTGCGGTTCAATTCGGAATGGTTCGGGCCGATGGGGTTCGAGCAGGTGATCCGGCTGAGCGCCAAGGTCACGGTGGCGCAGCTGCTGGCGCGCGACGATTTTTCCAAGCGTTACGCGGCCAACCAGCCGATCTCGCTGGTGGAGTTTCTGTATCCGCTGGTGCAGGCCTACGATTCCGTGATGGTGCAGGCCGATGTGGAGATCGGCGGCACGGACCAGCTCTTCAACCTGCTGCTCGGGCGCGAAATCCAGAAGGCGCACGGGCAGGAGCCGCAGATCGTGCTGACGATGCCGCTGCTGGAAGGCCTGGACGGCGTCAACAAGATGAGCAAGAGCCTGGGCAACTATATTGCCGTCAACGACACGCCCGCCGACACGTTCGGCAAGACGATGAGCGTGAGCGACGAGCTGATGTGGCGCTATTTCTCGCTGGTGCTGTGCCGGCCGGAGGAGGAGATCGCCGCGCTGAAGGCCGCGGTCGCCTCGGGCGCGCGGCATCCGCGCGACGTGAAGGACGAGCTCGGCCGGCGGATCGTGGCGAAGTTCCACGGCGACGCCGCGGCGGCGGAGGCCAGCGCGGAATTTGCCCGGGTCTTTTCGCAGAACCAGCTGCCGGCGGACATCCCCGAAGTGGTCGTGCCCGCGGAAAAAATCGGCATCCTGACCCTGATGGTCAAGGCCGGGCTGGCGCCGAGCACCAGCGAGGCGCGCCGCCTGGTGCAGGCCGGCGCGGTGAAGATCGGCGGCGACAAGGTGGCCGATTTCCGCCTGGAGATCGAACCGACGGACGGCCTTGTCATCCGCAGCGGCAAGCGCGGCTTCGCGAAGATCAGAATCGGGGTTTGATCCCCGGGCCGGCCACGCGTCTTTTCACGGAAAATCACGGGCGCCATCACGCACGGAATGACGGGGCGGGGCGGCGTGTTTCCGGAAAGGCATTTAGTTTCCATTTTTCGCTTGCCTATCCGGTCCGGTGGCCGTATGGTGCCGGACGAATCGCACAAAACCGATTGCGGGGTGGAGCAGCCCGGTAGCTCGTCAGGCTCATAACCTGAAGGTCCTTGGTTCAAATCCAAGCCCCGCTACCATTTTCTGAACGGCCGGCCTTCCGGCCGTTTTTCACTAACCATGTATTACGTCTACATCCTTCGTAACGCTCAGGACCGCCTGTATATCGGCGTTACGGACGATGTGGATCG
>JAHDSS010000218.1 GCA_018432565.1 Kiritimatiellia bacterium | reverse complement strand
GGGAATACTGGAACGATGGAACCGTGGAAGGATGGAAGGATGAACCGGACAATACCCAGGCTGGCTTTTCTCTCCATTATTCCATGGTTCCGCCATTCCATTCTTCCACCATTCCATTCTTCCATTTTCTGATGCCCCTTCCCGTTCCATCCGCCCCCCTGGCCGTGCTTCGCGCGCTGCGCGGGGCGGGGCACGAGGCGTTTCTGGTCGGCGGATGCGTCCGCGATCTGCTGCTGGAACGCACGCCCAAGGATTGGGACATCGCTACCTCGGCGCTTCCCGAACAGATTGAAGCGCTGTTTTCCAAAACCCTTTCGATGGGGAAGGCGTTTGGCATCATCGCGGTGGTGACCGGGGAGGGTCCGCCGGTCGAAGTGGCCACGTATCGCAGCGATGCGCCCTACGCCGACGGCCGCCGTCCCGATTCCGTCACGTTCACGAACGCCCGCGAAGACGCCCTCCGGCGCGACTTCACCGTCAATGCCCTGCTGCTGGATCCCGAGACCGGCGACATCCGCGACTATGTTGGCGGGCGGGCCGATCTCGAGGCGCGGATCATCCGCGCCATCGGCGATCCGTCTGTCCGCTTTGCCGAGGACCATCTGCGCCTGCTGCGCGCCGTGCGGTTCGCCGCCACGCTGGGATTCGCCATCGAGCCCGCGACCTGGGCCGCCGTCCGGGCCCATGCGGCCGACATCCGGCGCATCAGCGCGGAGCGCATCCGCGACGAATTGTTCCGGCTGCTGACGGAATCGAACCGGGCCGGCGAGGCGCTCCAGATGCTCCGCGACAGCGGCCTGCTGCAGGAAATCCTGCCGGAGGCGGACGCGATGGCGGGGGTGGAGCAGCCCCCCGAATTCCATCCGGAAGGCGATGTGTTCACCCATACGCGCCTGATGCTTGACGCCCTGCCGCCCGCCCCCCCGCTGCGCCTGGCGCTGGCCGTCCTGCTGCATGACGTGGGCAAGCCGCCCACCGCCCAGTTCGCCACGCTCCCCGACGGCACCCGGCGCTGGCGGTTTGAAAACCATGCTTCCGTCGGCGCCGAGATGGCCCGCGCCATCCTGGAACGCCTCCGCGCCCCCGCCGCACTGACCGACGACGTCTGCGCCATTGTCGGCAATCACATGCGCCTGGCCGATGCCCCGAAAATGCGTCCCGCCAAGCTCCGCCGGCTGATCGGTGCGCCGACCTTTGCCGACGATCTGGAACTGCACCGGCTCGATTGCCTGTCCTCCCACGCCTTGCTCGATGTGTATGACTTTCTCCGGGACCGCCAGGCCGCCTTCGCGGCGGAGCCCGTTCTGCCCGAGCCGCTCGTCAAGGGGCGCGACCTGATCGCCCGGGGCCTGACCCCGGGTCCCGGCTTCAAGGCCATCCTCCAGGCCCTCTATGACCGCCAGCTCGAGGGCGAAACCGACAAGGCGGCACTGCTGGCCTCGGTGTCTCCCCCGGCGCCGGACTGAGCGGAATGATTTTCCTCTGGGGCGAGATTCTTTTTGCCTGGCTGCTGTTTGCCGCCTACCGGTTCCGTCCGGATTTCCTGGCCGCCGTGACGGTTCTGCCGGCGTGGATCTGGCTGGCAGCGGCCTTGCCCGGCATCTGGTTTCTGCGCCGTCGCAGGCTGGCGGGCGGTCTGTTTGCGCTGTCCTGGCTCCTGTTTGCCGCCTGTCATGTGGAGGAACCCCGCTCGCTGGTCCGGGGCTGGATTTCCCCGGTCGAGGAATCGTCTTTCGCTCCGGCACTTCGCCTGGTCACGCTGAACTGCGGAGGCGGCCAGGCCGCGGCGCTTGCCGATCTCAAGCCCTTGCGTCCCGATGTGATCTTTCTGCAGGAGCCGCCTCCCCGTCTCGATGTGGAAGACCTGGTGAGAGATCTTTACGGAAGCGAAGGGGATTTTCTATACGATCTGGACACCGCCATTCTGGTTCGAGGGACTCTCGAAGAGGTTGGCCGGAATGGGTCACGGATGTTCTATTCCCATGCGGTTGCCGTTTTGCAGGGCGGCGATCCGGTCCATCTGGTTTCGCTGCGGCTGGCCACCGGGCATGTCCAGGTGAACATAGGGAATCTCGACTGCTGGGATACTCACCGCCGGCACCGCCGCCGCCAGATGGCACAGCTCCGGGAAATCGCGGCGGCCCTTCCACCCGATGCCTCGCAGATGGTCGCGGGCGATTTCAATGCTCCGCAGGGCGACAAAATCTTTTCCCTCCTTGGCCCGCGGATGTCGGATGCCTTCGCCGCAGCCGGAAAAGGCCTGGGCAATACCATTCTGAACGATCGGCCGGTGTTGCGCATCGACCAGATCTGGGTTTCGGACGACTTCGCCGTTCTCCAGGCCTTTGCCCGGGCAAGCTCGGTGTCGGATCATCGCTTGGTCGTGGCCGATGTGACCCGGCAATCGCAGTGAGTGTTTCGGGTGTACGGTGTTTATAAACACCGATACTGGTATGGCCAACCGTCGGGAGGGGCAGGATGGCGGGAGTGGATAATATCCCTGATAACAAAGGGGAAAATGGAATAACAGAAGTCAAATTCCGAAGGTACGGTGTTTATAAACACCGATCACGGATTGCACCGGCCTGCGTCCCGTCGCCGGGCGGGGGCTCAGGGTTTGCGGGCGGAGGCCAGCAGTTCTTCGGCGTGGCGGAGGGCGACGCTGGTGGATTCGCGTCCGCCCAGCATGCGGGCGATTTCCTCGACGCGTTCGCCGGGGGTAAGCGGGAGGACCTGGGTCAGGGTGCGCCCTCCGCGGACGGTTTTGCGGACGGCGAACTGGTGCGCGCCGCAGGCGGCGACCGGGGGCAGATGGGTGATGGCCACGACCTGGTGCCGGCGGGCGGCTTCGGCCAGTTTCCGGCCGACGGCGTGGGCGGTTTCACCGCCGACGTTGGCGTCGATTTCATCGAACACCAGCAGGGGGATGCGGTCGGCGCCGGCCAGCACCACCTTGAG
>JAHDSS010000207.1 GCA_018432565.1 Kiritimatiellia bacterium | reverse complement strand
GTTGCATCTACGTGAATTTCGCCGGCGTGTTCGGATGGTTTTGGCACTCGCGCGTCCTGGGGCGGGACATGGTGTCTCCCCAAAGCGCGCAGTTCGTGGATCGTTTGGTGCCCTATCTGTCCGCCGTGGAAAGACTGGTGCCGCTCTGGACGGGGCAGTCGCTGTTTGCGGTGCTCAAGAAGCCCTGAGCGGCCGGGCGCAAATTCGTTGCGGGGGGAGGGGGGGCGGAGGGTAGAGTCGCCCGGACTCATGAGACCGATCAGGCAACTGGAAACGGAAGAGCAGGCGTAAACGTCCGCAAACTACCTGTTCATCCGGGTCATCGAAACGCAGGTGGAGCTGGGCACCCGCTTAACGGCGGTCTGTCGCATGAGGGAGATGGCCAGACCCGGGGGATTGCGATTGAAACGGGGGGGGCGGGGGTGCACAATGGGGGGCATGAAACCGTGGAGAGTGTTGCGCAAGGATGTATTGGGGATGAAGTTCGCGTGTCCGGACTGCGGCCAGCATATTGACGCGGGCCGGGAGCTGTTCGGCGAGCTGGTGGAGTGTCCGATTTGCGGCAAGATCATGCAGGTGCCGGATCTGAAGAACGCGCCGGGGGACATTCCGCCGAAGCGGCTGCCTCCGCCGCCGCCCGTTCGGACATGAGGCGGTCGCGCAGAGGCGGGGGGGGGTGCGGGGTTCTGCTGCTGGTCTTGCTGGGGCTGGGGGTGTGGCTGTATGCCGGGGCGTATCCGTTCCTGGCGCGGCAGGCGCCGGTGGCGTCGGATACGCTGGTGATCGAGGGCTGGCTGGGGGATGAACTGCTGGAGCAGGCGGCGGGCTGGGCGGCATCCAACGGGGTGAAGCGGATTTTTCTGACGGGCGGACCGATCGAGACGGGCAGCTATCTGGTGGAGTGGAAGACGCTGCCGGAGATGACGAAGGCGCGGCTGGAGGCGCTGGGGCACGGGGGGCGGTTTGAACTGCAGGCGGTGCCGGCGCCCAGGGTGCGCCGGGGCCGGACGCGCGAGTCGGCCCGGGCGCTGCAGGCGGAATGGAAGCTGGAGCGGGGGGCGTTCAATCTGGCGAGCGACGGACTGCATGCGCGCCGGAGCTGGCGGGCGTTCCGGGACGAATTCGGCGACGGGGTCGAAGTGGGCAGCGTGGCGCTGACGCCGGTAGAGTACGACGGAAGCGACTGGTGGAGCTGTTCGGAGGGGGTCCGGGCCATGATCGGGGAGGCGGTGGCGTACCTGTACGACTTTTTCTGAAAGGATTTTTCTGGACAGGGGGGGGAGGATGTGGCTCTATCCGCCCATTTTGCGACCCGAACCATGCAAACCCGCGAAGCCATCGTAGCCAATGCCCAGGGGATCCACTGCCGTCCATCGGCGTTGATCGTCAAGGAATTCCTTGGCTATCCGGGCAAAATCCGGATCGCCAACGGCAGCGGCTCGTGCGATGTCAGTTCGGTGATGCAGCTGCTGTCGCTGGAAATGCACCAGGGCAGCCGGGTGAAAATCGAGGTCGAGGGCGAAAACGAAGTGGCGGTGGCCGACCGGCTGGTCGAGCTCTTCGAGACGCACTTCGATTTTCCGCCGCTGTAATCGGCGTCGCAAGGGCCGCAGGGGGAGCGGGGGGCGTGGCGCCCCACGGCCTTGGGCTATTCGGCTTGTTCCCGACAGCCGGCCCGCGGGGTCAGGCCTATATCCATAGAAATGGAACCAAGCAGGAACTCAGGAAACATCTCAGCTTGTATGTGGGCAAAGCAGGAAAACAGGAAACCCAGGAAAGCAGGAAAAGGGGGCGGAGGACGAAGGGCGGAGGACGGAGGACGGAGGACGGGGGACAGAGGACGGAGGACGGAGGACAGAGGACGGAGGACAGAGGACAGAGGACGGAGGACAGAGGACGGAGGACGGAGGACAGAGGACGGAGGACGGAGGACAGAGGACAGGGGACAGAGGACAGAGGACAGGGGACAGAGGTCAGAGGAACAGCCGATGAACAGCCGGGCTGCGGATTTTACGGATTGTACGGATATCGGAGCGCTGATGTCTGAAACGGTTTGAAAAAGCGAAAGGGAAGCG
>JAHDSS010000248.1 GCA_018432565.1 Kiritimatiellia bacterium | reverse complement strand
CGGTGGCGCCGAGGTCCAGCGACAGCTTGTCCTCGATCAGATCCAGGCTGTGGCCGATGCCCAGCAGGACGATCCAGTCATCGGTGTTGGCCAGGTCGTGGCAGAGGGTCAGGGTGGGGGAGAGCAGGAGGTCTTCGGCGGCCAGCTCGACATAGACTTCATAACCGTCGTCGGCGGGGGCGTCGGTGACGAGGGCAACCCCGTCATCGTCGAGGACCATTTCGCCGGTTTCCTCGTCGGTGACAATTTCGCTGGCGTCCTGGGGATAGACGAAATAGGTGCCGCCGACGGTCAGGCTGACGGGGCCTTCCCAGGGGAGGGTCCAGTTGAGACCGAGGTTCAGCTCGCCCCATTTGCCGGCGGTGTCGGGATACCAGGCCGATTCGTTGTCCGTCAGGTTCATGCTGCTCCAGAGGCTGAAGCCGAGGCCGAAGGGGCCGGCGACGTCGAGGCCGGGCTGGAAGACGGCTTCATCGTTGCCGACGGCGCCGCGATAGACGTAGGCGGACAGGACTTCCGCATAGACTTCGGCATCGGCGGCCAGGGCGGCGGCCGGTACGGCCAGCGCCGCGAGAAGGGCCAGAGCAATGAGTTTCTTCATGACGATTTTTTCCTTTGGTGTTTGGACGGACCTTGCCGGTGCCTGCGGCTGCCGTGCGCGGGTGAATTTCCCGCGTTTGGCTTGGCCTTGTCAATGCGTTTGTGGGGGCGGGCCGGTTTTTCAACGGCTTTCGCTTGCTTGGCCTGTTTGGCCTGTTTTGCCCCGTGGTGCCGTCGTTCGCTTCCTCCCCCGCGGCGGGGAGGGCGGCGTTCGGCCCCGGGCAGGAAGAAATCCACCCGGCGGAGGCGTTCGTCCACGGAGGCCAGGCCGACCTCGACGGGCTGGCCGAGGCGGAAGGGCGAACCCTTGCGCGCGGAGGCGGAGCAGCCGTCTTCCGACACATAGTAGCGTTCGCGTCCCAGGGCGTGGTAGGGCAGCATGCCCTGCTGCAGAGTGTCCTGAAGCTCGACAATCAGGCCTTTGGGATTCAGGGAAACGATGGTGCCGGGGAAGGGGCCGGTTTCGCCCTTGTCCAGCAGGCCGGCATAGTAGCGGATGCGCTTGATCTGGATGGACTGCGACTCCAGTTCGGCGGATTCGCGTTCGGTGGCCGAGCAGTGGATGGCGAGCTTTTCGATGTCGGCCTTGGAATAAGCCGGTGATTTCCGCCCCTCCTCGAGGCCGATCAGGATGCG
>JAHDSS010000055.1 GCA_018432565.1 Kiritimatiellia bacterium | reverse complement strand
TTTTTTCATACGCCTGTGAGTACAGGCTCAATCTTCCCCAGGCCAGCTTTTTGCTCCGGGCTCCAAGCCCCCCCCCCCTGACAAGCAACCCAGGCCTGAAATCAGGCGGGTGCTCATGAGTCACTATGGGACGCTAGTGAATCGATATTGCCCTCGATCAGCGAACGGGTGATGATTGAGTGGTTGTGGTTGCGGAATACAAATCCTGGGTAATCGGGCCTGTCATCCTCCCACAATCCTTCGATCCCGTGCTGTTGGCCTTCGTCTTTGAGATAGACCCGAATGCACTGTCATCCCATAGCGTTGAATTTCTGGCCTCGAGCGCTTTCGTTTCCTAGGATTTGACCGCTTTGTTCTAAAGATTTCCAAATGGGTATTTACGATTTCCTTTCCGGGGGCGCCGATTTGTTGTGCTTGCCGGCATCTGGCTGTCCCACAGGCTTCATGCAAACCCCGGCAAATAGGCCTGTTCCGGGGTGGCGCAGAACCGGCCTGGGGGTTTGGCTGTCCCATAGGAATCGATCAGGGCATGCAGGCACCACCGGCGCCAGAGGACGGCCCGGACGACCGTGAACAGGCGCGTGAAACTGTGCGCCCAGCCGTGGATAAACGCCAGATAGCGCAGAAGCAGATGCACCAGCAATCCCATCCACATCTGCCAGCGCACGGCGTTGGCGCTGTAGCCGAGGAAGTCCGCAAGCTGAAGTGTCTGCTTGATCTCTTTGAAGAACACCTCGATGTCCCAGCGGCAACGGTACAACTCGGCCACAGTCCAGGCGCTCCATTCCAGGTGATTGGTCATAAAGACCATCTCGACGTCTTTGCCGTTGACCTCGACCAACGCCGTGACGCGCCGCAGGCTTTGCGGATAGGCACTACCGGAAGCCGGAACGGCCAGTTTGATGATTTCATCCCGCAGGATCCGCGGGTGGGTGGTCGTGTTCAGCGACTGGACCACGCGATATTGCAGGTTGTCCTTGGCCCGGCAGACCCACCAGAGACCTCGCTGCGCAAGTTCGAAGAGATGCTCGAAGTCCAGATAGGCCTTGTCAAACACCACGATTTCGCCTTCTTCCAGCCCCGTGCAAAGTTCTCGCGCCTTTCGGCTGTCGTGGAACCTGGCCGTGTCGATGATTGCGCACTGGGGCAGAAAGGTCTGCAGGTTCAACCGCAGATGGCATTTCGCCGCCGCCTTCCGGCGCCGGTGCTTCGCCCAGTCCATGCAGTTGGCTACCAGCTGGATCGTGGTCGAATCCAAGGCGTGGATGACCTTGCGGAAACGGCGCAGATAGCCATGCCGAACCCGGCCTTTTGCAAAAGCCGGCGTTTGATTCATCAAGTGCTCCATGACCTTCCAGTACAAGGCCTCTGCCATTCCGCAGTCCCGCACCCGGTTCGCATGGCTCAGGTTGTTGCGGCTCGGTGCCGTCGCCCCGCGAACCGTGCCCAGTGCCCCGACATTCATGCGCAACGCATCGCAAACGTCGTTGAGCCCGATGGCGTGCGTCACCTGCGCGAAGAGCAACGAGACCACGTGACTCCAAGGTGTGAACGTCCGGCTCCGGGCATCCACGCCGTATTCTTTGGCCAGACTTGTGACCAAATGCCCCGGAATCAGTTTGCACAGTTGCTTGAGGATAGTATACGAATGGCCTGTTGGAATGTGGTTGTGGTGTTTTTTCATACCCTCCGAGTGGAGGTTTTCCGCGCCACATTCCAGCCTTTTCTTTCACCCGCTATGGGATGACAGTG
>JAHDSS010000385.1 GCA_018432565.1 Kiritimatiellia bacterium | reverse complement strand
TCCGATCCAGTCAAAGGCCTCCCGGAACCGGCTCTTGACGTGCCCCTTGATCAGTACCACGTGATTGCCCAGCGGATCCCGCAGCAGCTCGGCCAGGGCGGCGGACGGCACCCGCACCCGGACCTGGGTGCGGCACAGATGCTCGTCGTGGCGGCTCTCGAACAGCGTGCCTTCCGCCCCCCACCAGCGGTCCAGCCCCGCACCGCCCAGGCGCAGCAGCGTCACGGGACCCGTCCGGAACGTGCCGTCCAGTCCAATGCCCAGGCCCGACTCGAAATGGGTCAGAATCCGGTGCGACTCCACCAGTCCCAGCGGCACGGTGCAGTGCGCCAGCAGGATTTCGCCCTTGGCCGCGTCCAGGTCCGACGGATTCGCCATCCACCCCGCCCGGCCCGTCAGATGCCACAGCCAGCGCAGCAGAATGACCGACGGAATGTCCCCTTCGCACCCCGCCGAGATCCCTTCATCCGCCAGCCGCGACAGCGCCAGGCATCCCGTCGTGCCCTCCGGTCCCAGCAGGTCGAAACAACGCACCGTGACGGCCGACAGCCGGTGCCGCTCCACCATGGCCCTGAGCCCCCGGTACACCGCCACGGCCCGGGCAAACGCCTCCCTGGACACCCCGTCGGTGGACGCCGCCCGCTTCCAGGCCTCGAACTCCGGCCCCTGTTCCGGCGCCGGCTCCCGCGCCATCGCCTCGCGCAGCTCCGCGATCTCCAGCGGCACCACCTTCAGACCGAAGCGGGAGGCCACCACCTCCGCGCGCTGCGAACTCGCCACCAGCCAGTCGGAACTCTCGCCCACCCGCCCCAGGCGTTCCGACGCCAGCCGGGCATTCGCCTCCAGGCAGTCCGCCGTCTGCGCAAGGTCCGCCAGCACCGGCGCATCGCCGGCACCCCGCAGCAGGTAAATCCGGCCCGTCCCCCCCTCCTGGCGGATCTGCGCCAGGATTTCCAGAGCCGCCGGCAGCGAGTTGTGCAGCGGATGCGCAATCAGCAGCATGGGGCCCGGCCGCCCCTGCTGCGCCCGCGACCGGTACCGGCGGATCACCTCGCCCTCCACCCCCCCGGTCTGGATGAAATGAAACGCCACCCGGTCGCCATCCGCCACCGCCCCGTCCATACGGCGTCCCCCCGCCTCCCGAAGCCCCCGCTCGATCTCCTCCAGCAGCAGGCTGACCTCGCGACGGTCATGCAGTTTCGAGGCCACGGGAATGTATGGAAAGCTCATCGGCCGTTCTCCTGTTGCGGTGGTCCATCACCCTACGGCGCTTTGCGCCGTCCGGCAACAGCGGACTTGAACCCGCGGGGGTTTTGTGGTTGAAGCTGTTGCATCCCGCGCCCCGGTAGCTCAGTTGGACAGAGCGGCGGTTTCCTAAACCGCAGGTCGGAGGTTCGATCCCTCTCCGGGGTACCAGTCTAAATCCCGCTGAAATCAAGCGATTCCGCCTTGTTACGCAGGATTTCTCTGATCCTCCCCCGCCGATTTCGTGCGAACGCATCGGCTCCCGGTCTTCCCCCTGTGGTGAACCTCTGTGCCCCTCTGCGGCCCTCTGTGGTTCACCCCTCCCCCCCTGCGGCCCTTGCAGGAAACACTCGATTTATCCCGATGTGTTGCTATACTCCCGCACCATCGAAGGAAGGTGCCCCCTGAACCCCGCTGAATTCATCGCGAAATGGCGTAGAGTCGAGCTGAAGGAACGCTCTGCCGCCCAGGAAC
>JAHDSS010000429.1 GCA_018432565.1 Kiritimatiellia bacterium | reverse complement strand
TTGGATGCCTTGACCTGGCCGGTCTCGCTGTCCACCAGGTAGATCGTGATGTTCACCTCGGCCTTGCCTCCCGATCCGCCCAGCGAGATGCCTTTGAAGCTGATGCCGCCCCGGCCCCCGCTCGTCTCGTCCTGTACGTGGGTGATCGAACCGCGCACCAGCAGCTGCGCCGGCGTCATCCGACCGACCTTGGGAGCTTTTTGTCCGCCGGCCACGCGGCCGCTCGCCGCGAAATCCTGCTCGGCCATCGCTTCCTTGCGCATTTCCGAGTCGCCCAGCACGATGAACTTCCCGCTCTGCTGCAGGGCATCCGTCAGAATCGTCGTGAACCCGTCGCCGATGTCCCACTGGCCCGACCAGCCCGCTTCGTTCGGGAACTTGCTGACCGTGATCGAATACCGCAGGTTGCCCTGCGCCTGAACCGTCACCGCTCCCGCCATCACCGCCGCCGCCAGCGCCAACCGCCATGTCTGCATCCGCTTCATTGCTGCTCCTTTGATCTTCCGGCCTGCCGCCGGATCCGGGTTTTGTTTCGCCCCAGTATGGGAATTCCGGGCCCCATGACAAGCCCAACCTGCCGACGGAGGGTTAAATTGCGATTAAGGGGTTGACACTTCCGGCGAAAACAGGATACATACGCCGTTCAATTTATCCACGAAAGAGGCCTCTTCATGCAACCGACCTATCGTCCGTCCAAGATCAAGCGCGCCCGCAAGCACGGGTTCCGCTCCCGCATGGCCACGGCCAACGGCCGCAAGATTCTCAGCCGGCGCCGCGCCAAGGGCCGCAAGTCCCTGGCCGTGCGCGTCTCGAAGAAGTAGGCGGCTCCCTGCCCCCCATGTGCCGGGGCGGCCAACCCATGCCTCCCGGTGGATCCAGCCCGGCCCCCCTCCCCTCGGGGAATTCCGCTCCCGTGCCAGCCCCGGCCCGGCAATCCCTTGGCCGAAAACAGCGTCTGCGCCGCACGGCGCAGTTCCGCGATGCCTATGACCAGAACCGCCGCTGGCACGGCCGCTGCATGGTCCTGTTTCTGCGCACCGCCCCCGACGCCTCGCGCCGCCTCGGCGTGGTCGCCAGCCGGCGCGTCGGCAACGCCGTCGATCGCGCCCGCGCCAAGCGCCGCCTGCGCGAAGCCTTCCGCCGCCACCGCGACGCCTTCACGGCCCCCGGCACCGATG
>JAHDSS010000398.1 GCA_018432565.1 Kiritimatiellia bacterium | reverse complement strand
GTTGTCCGGCTGTCATCCCGAGCGGACTTGTCCGCCGACTTGACGCCATAGCCTTGGCGAAGGAGGAAGCCTTGCGCGAAGGCGGAGTCGAGGGATCTCCGCCTGGTCCCGCAGGCCGGCCATGGGATTGTGCCCAGATCCCACGGCGGCGGGACACGTGATTCCGACTCCGGACCTGGGCTGCTTCGCTCACTATAACCCCGGGGATGCGCCGAACTGCAGATGCCCCCCATGCAGATTATGGATGTTATAACAACCATACTATGGTTGTTATAACATCCATAATTCCCCGGCGCAGGGAGAGGGCCGGTTCCCAGCCAGTTAAAGAAAGACTACAGGCGTTCCAGCGCGGCCCGCAGCACCGTCTCGACGTCCAGCGTCTGCAGACAGGCCAGATCGCCGCGGGCGCAGGTGCGCGAGTGGCAGGGCCGGCAGGGCAGCCCCTCCCGGACCACGACCCATTCCCGCTGCCGGTATGGTCCGGTGCGGTCGGGATCGGTGGCGCCGAACACCGCCACCAGCGGCACGCCCATCGCATCCGCCCAGTGCATGGGACCCGAGTCGACCGTGACCAGCAGATCCAGACTCTTCAGCCGTGAACACAAGCCCGGCAGATCGGTTTGTCCGCACAGGTTGCGCGCCGCGTCGCCGATCTCCGCGGCCAGCCGGGCGCCCGCCGCCTCGTCGCCGGCCCCTCCCACAATGAGAATCCGGCAGCCCATTTCCGAGATCAGCCGCCGGCCCAGCTCGGCAAAATGCTCCAGGGGCCAGTCTTTTGTTCGCCAGCGGGAAAAGGGAGCCAACCCAACCTGCGGGCCGGGACGGCCGTCCGGAAGGCATTCCGCCACATTCAGCCGGGGCGCGGGGGGCGCGGGATCCCCGCCCGGCGCCACCATCTCTACGATATCCATCAGTTCTTCGACGGCGTGCCGCCGCGGGCCGGGTTTCCGCGCGGGACGGACATCGTACACCCACGGGGAGCCTTCGCGGGCCCAGGCCGGCCCCGTCCGCCGCGCGCCGCGAGCCAGACGCGCCGCCAGCGCGCTCTTGAACAGCCCCTGAAAATCCACCACCCAGTCATAGCGCTCGCGGCGCAGCTCCCGCCAGAACGCCCCCCACCCCCGCCGCCAGTTCCGGCGCGGAAACTCAATGAGACGGTCCACGTCGGGGCAAAGCGCCAGCAGCGGGGCATATTCCGGCTGCACCACCCAGTCCACGGCGGCCCCGGTGCGCTCCTTCAGCGCGCGCACCGCCGGCAGGGCGTGGGCGATATCTCCCAGCGAACTCAGCTTGATGACCAGAATCCGCTTCACCGCGTCACTTCGACAGGATCTCTTCGATCCGCTTGATCTTGAGCGCCTTTCCGGTGGCCGGATCCACCGTCAGCAGCGCGCCGTGCAGGCGCACGTCGCCGCTGGCGATTTCAAACTTCGTGGGCATCCCGGTCAGGAAGCGCCCGAGAATGGCATCGGTGGTGCGGCCGATGACCGAGTCGCACGGCCCGGTCATGCCGGCATCGGTCAGATAGGCCGTCCCTTTGGCCGTCACGGCCTCGTCGGCGGTCTGGATGTGGGTATGCGTGCCGATGACGGCGGTCACCCGTCCGTCAAGAAACTTGCCCATGGCCACTTTTTCGCTGGTGGCCTCTGCATGCATGTCCACCAGGATCATCCGGTAGCGGGAGGCGTTTTTCTTCAGCCAGGCCTCGATGGTCCGGAAGGGGCAATCCGCCAGGCTGTTCATGAACGTGCGCCCCATCAGCTGCACGACGGCCAGGGGACCGGCGGGGGTTTCCAGCACCGCTTCGCCTTTCCCGGGGCAGCCCGGCGGGAGGTTCAGCGCGCGAACGATGCGCGGTTCCTGGTCGAAATAGCCCACGGCCTGCTTCTGGTCCCAGACATGATCGCCCATGGTCAGGAGATCGGCGCCGCCGGCAAACAGCTCTTCGGCCAGGGCGGCGGTAATGCCCCGTCCCGCCGCGCTGTTCTCGGCATTGGCCACCACCACATCCGCGCGCTTGTCCGCCTTGTAGCGGGTCGCCACGCGCGCCATCGCCATCCGCCCGGGCCCGCCTACGATGTCGCCGACAAATAGAATCTTCATTCCCCTCGATCCCTTCTCCCCTTACCGGGCATATTCTACGCAACGGGTCTCGCGGATCACCGTCACCTTGATCTGCCCCGGATAGTCCAGGGCGTCTTCGATTTTCTTGGAAATCCGCCGCGCCAGCTGGATGGCGGCGGCGTCATCCACTTCCGTCGGCTCCACGAACACGCGCAGCTCGCGACCGGCCTGCATGGCCAGGCTGCGCACCACGCCGGGTTCGCCCCTGGCGATCGCCTCGAGGTTCTCGAGCCGCTTGAGGTACAGCCCCGTGGTTTCCGCCCGCGCGCCCGGACGGGCCGCGGTGACGGCGTCGGCCGCGGCCACCAGCGCCGCGTAGGCGCTGCCCGGCTCCGGACCGTCATGGTGGCCGCGGACGGCCTCCACGATCGTCTCGCTTTCGCCGGCCTTGCGCAGCAGGTCCGCTCCGATCTCCGCATGGCGCCCTTCGACCTCGTGGTCCACCGCCTTGCCCAGATCATGAAACAGCGCCGCCCGCCGCGCGGTTTCCGGATCCAGGCCGATTTCCGGCGCCATCAGGCCCGCCAGCCGGGCGGCCTCCATCGAGTGCCGCAGAACATTCTGCGAAAAACTGGTGCGAAACTTCAGCCGCCCCAGCAGCCGCAGGATCTCCAGCGGCACCGGCGCCAGCCGCAGGGCCTCCGCCGCTTCTTCGCCCGCCTTCAGAATCAGCGCATCCAGATCCGAGGTCACCTTGTCGGTCGTTTCCTCGATCAGGGCCGGATTGATCCGCCCGTCCGCCATCAGCCGCTCCAGCACCACCCGGGCGATCTCGCGCCGGATCGGATCGAACGACGACAGCACCACCAGCTCCGGCGAATCGTCAATGATAACCGTGACGCCCGTCGCCATTTCCAGCGCACGGATGTTGCGGCCTTCGCGGCCGATGATCCGCCCCTTCATGCTTTCATCGGGCAGAGGAACCGGCGTCGTGGTCACATCCGACACCTGGTCGGCGGCATGCCGCTGAATCGCAGCCGTCAGAATTTCACGGGCCTGGCTCTCGGCCGTGGCGCGGGCGTCTTCCTGGGCCTTGCGCAGACGGACGGCGGTTTCCGTCTCCAGTTCCGACTCCAGGCGGGCCAGCAGTTCGCTCCGCGCCTGTTCCGCGGTCAGCCCTGCCAGCGATTCCAGATGGTGCTGCTCTTCGGCCCGCATCCGGTCCAGTTTGTCCCGTTCGGCCTGCAGCGCCGCTCCATCCTGTTCGAGCTGCGCGGCGCGGGCATCCAGCGCCTGCGCGCGCTGTTCGGCGCGCTTTTCCTCGCGCTCCAGGCGCTCATCCTGCCTCGACAGCCGGTCGGCGGCGGCCGACAGCACCTGCTGGCGCGCCTGCATCTCCTGTTCCATCTGCTCCCGGCCGCGGATCCATTCGTCGCGGGCCGACAGCTCGGCCTCCTTGCGCAGCATTTCCGCGTCGCGCCGGGCCTCCCGCAAGATGTCCCCCGCGGCGCGGTTCGCCGCCGCATCGCGCATGCGCACGACCAGCGCATGCCCGAAAAAGCCGATCAGCGCAAAGCCCGTCGCGGTCAGCGCGGGCCATAGCCATTCCCAAAACATCATCCTAGCCTGTCAATCGTTCCAGTTTCGCCTCCGCGGACGGGGCGAAGCGTATTCGTTTTTCCGTCACCACGACATCCACCGGGACGTCGTGGGGTTCCAAGG
>JAHDSS010000591.1 GCA_018432565.1 Kiritimatiellia bacterium | reverse complement strand
CCGGTCGCCTGGGTCACCAACGAGTGCTATAACGGCGTATTCAGCGCGGCGCTGGGGGCCGATCCCATGGGAGCGATCGATCCGGACATTTTCGCCGTGGAGACGTCGCTCGTTTTGCGGGTGTGGTTCAGCAGCGACGAGTTGACCTTTGACGAAATGCTGCCGGCGCAGCCGCTGCAGAGTTCTCCCTATGCCATCAATGCCGACAAGCTGGACGGCTATGACGCGGTTGATCTGCTCGGCGGCAGCATCACGGAAACCGATCCGGTGTTCACGGCCAGCGCGGCGGCGGGAATTGCGGCGGGGGACATCGCAAACTGGAATACGGCATACGGGTGGGGCGACCACGCGCTGGCCGGCTATCTGACGACGGAGAACGATCCCATCTGGACCGCGGCAAGCAATCTGTATTATCAGCGGACGGACGCGGACGGGCGGTTCGTGGACGTGGCCGGCGACACGATGACGGGCGCGCTGATGATCAACGATTCGGGCAGCGGGGCGTTGCGGATCGATTCGACCAACAACACGATAGCCATCGGCCGGTTGGCGTCGAGCGGCGTGCAAGGGGTGGCGGTCGGCAGCGGGGCGAATGCCGTGGACTATGGCATCGCCATGGGCTATCAAGCCCATGGACTGCAGAGCGGCGTGGGGATCGGCTACAACGCCGATGGGTCCACGAACGGCGCGGCCGTGGGCGCGGCCGCCATGGCCCAGGACAGCGGCGCGGCGATCGGGGCGGTGGCTGATGGGACCGGCTATGGCGCGGCCGTGGGCCGGGAGGCCGACGGGAAAACCTATGGCGCGGCCGTGGGCTATCGGGCGGACGGCAGCTCGCAGGGCGTCGCTGTCGGGCGTGATTCCGTAGGCTTCTCCTACGGTGCGGCGGTCGGTCCGTGGGCGCAGGGCCAGTGGTACGGCGCGGCGCTGGGCCGCGCGGCCAACGGCGCCACCAACGGCGTGGCCATCGGCTATGCCGCCAACGGCGCCTACACCAACATCGCCATCGGCGTGGCGGCGGATGCCCAACTGGGCACGGAGCGCATCGCCATCGGCCACAACGTGACCAACGACGTGGACCACAGCGCGCGCATCCGCGGGGATTTCTACATGGACGGCGGGGATCGCGTGTTCGGCCGCCACCCCTTCGCGACCGGGGCGTTCCAGCAGCTGCTGCCCCTGCCGCCGCTGGAGAACGTGGTGTATGTGGCGTCCAACGGCACGTTCAACGGCTCCGGGGCGATCGACCGGCCGTTCGACACCCCTCAGAACGGCTATGATTTCGCGGCGGGCAAATACACCAACGAGCCCGCCACGCTCGTCATCGCCTCCGGTACATACCCGGGGCTGAACATGCACGCCGGCAACATCCACGTCTTCGGCGAAAGCCGGGCGGAACTCGACAGTCTGGACATCACGTCGGGCGCCAATTTTATCCGCGGCAAGCAGCGGGTGGAAAACCTGATCGTGGCAGGCCTGACCGCCGTGGCGTCGGATCGGGGCGAAGACGTGAAGTTCCACAACTGCCGGTTCGAAGGCCAGCTGCTGATTTACGGGAACAAGGTGGAGGTGCAGGACTGTTTTGCTTCGACGGGTGATGGACCGGCGGTGATCGTGGGCGACGGAATCAACAACATTTCCGACGTGGCGCTGGAGCAATCGTCCTTCCTGGCGGCGTCGCCGGCGCAGGGCACGTTGCAGGTCAATCTGGGCGTGGAGGGGCTGGAGGTCATCGGATGCAAGATCTTCAATCTGCTCCCGTTTGCCGCGATCGAGGACCTGCAACCCTTCGGCACTTTGATGGTTCCCCACCTGTATTCGCACAACGTCATTCGCGGGCCGGAACACGGCACATCGCCGGTGCCGGCGGTGTTTGATCCCTTCGGAGGACCGATCCCGACCCTGGTGTTTGTGCACAACGCGGTCTGGGGCGACGTGGGCGTGAACAGCAACCAGCAGTTTTTCGCCAACAACATCGTCTACGGCGACATCAACAACAAGGGCGCCGGAATCGGCTGGGCGCAGGCCGGAGCCGGTACAGGAATCGATCCGGCCGGCAACACGGAGCATCAGGGCAACTATCCGCAATTTGGAGTGGCGGGTGCGCTGGGGTTCCCGTTTGCCTGGCAGGATTAAGGAGGCCGGCGTCATGAAGAAGCGCCTGGGAGTCATGGGACTGGTCGCGCTGGCCGGCCTGGCGGTCGGCGCCGCCGGCGGGCGCGTCGGCGGCGACGCGGAAATCCTCTATGAACGCGTCGGAGCCGGCGGGGCGACCTTTGCCTCCGCCGGCGTCTTCAAGCTCGGCGGGTCCGTGGCCCAGGGCCTTCAGCCCTGGATCGCGACCAACACGCAGGGCGAGGTGTCCCTGAACGGATTCTGGAAAGCGGAAGACGCCTGCACGCTCTACAATCCGCAAATCACGGACATCGTCAACCTGACCAACCAGGTCGGCATCACGTTTCTGGTGGTGAACAGCAACGCCTATTCGGTGGAGTATGTGGACATCGAACCGGGCGGACTGACCAACGGCGTGCACTGGATCACCAACGAGGTGGCGGCGCTGACCGGTGAAGGGCTGGCCGGCTCGACAACCACGGTCTGGCACAACGTCAGCACTTCCACCAATCGCGCCCGGTTTTATCTGATCCGCTGCGAATAGGAATAGGGGTCAGTCCTTGCATCGTAGCATCTGGGCGGCAGTGTGGCCCATGCGGGGATGTTGTGCCTATGAATTCCAGTGGTCGGTGAAAATGCTGCAATGCAAGGACTGACCCCTATGGCGGGCGTCAGGAGACGATCCAGTCCGGGGGAAGGGTGGCGGCAAAGGAGGCCGACACGACGGCTTCGACGTGCAGCTGTTTGCCGCGCACCTTCTGTTCCAGCACCTTCCCGTTGGCATGCAGCGCGGCGAGCCAGCGGCCTTCGCCGGCGGGGATTTTCAGGTGCAGATGCGCCACGCGGTCGCGCAGCAGGTCGGCAATGGCCTGGCACAGGGTCCCGGTGCCTTCGCCCGTGGCGGCGGAGATGGCCACGGAATTCCGGAAGCGGTCGGCCAGCCGGATCGCCTGGTTGCTGCCTTTTTCCAGATCGGTCTTGTTGAAGACCGCCAGCACCGGCTTGGCCTCGGCCCCCAGTTCGCGCAGGACGGCTTCCACGGCGGCGATCTGCTCGTCCACCCGAGGCTGGGAGGCGTCAATCACATGCAGCAGCAGGTCGGCTTCGTTCACCTCTTCGAGCGTGGCCTTGAAGGCTTCGACGAGGTGGTGGGGCAGCTTGCGGATGAACCCGACGGTATCGGTCAGCAGGCAGGGCTGGTGGTTGGGCAGCCGGAGCTGTCGGGTGGTCGGGTCCAGTGTGGCAAACAGCTGGTCGTCGGCATGGACGCCGGCCTCGGTGAGGGTGTTGAGCAGGGTGGACTTGCCGGCATTGGTGTAGCCGACGAGGGTCAGCAGAGCCCAGCCGTGGCGGCGGCGGCCGCGGCGCAGCTCGGCGCGCCGCAGCCGGACGATCTGGAGCTGGGCCTTGATGCGGGTGATGCGCTGTTCGATGCGGCGGCGGTCGAGTTCAAGCTGCTTTTCGCCGGGGCCTTTCAGGCCGATGCCGCCTTTCTGGCGTTCCAGGTGGGTCCACAGGCCGCGCAGGCGGGGAATCAGGTAGCGGAGCTGCGCCAGTTCGATCTGCAGCCGGCCTTCCAGGCTCAAGGCGCGCTGGGCGAAGATGTCGAGAATCAGCTGGGTGCGGTCCACGACGCGGATTTTGAACAGATCCTCCAGGGCGCGGCCCTGGGCGGGAGACAGGTCGTCGTCGAAAATCACCAGCGTGGCGCCGGCGGCGGCGGCTTCTTCGGCAATCTGGGTGGCTTTGCCCCGGCCGATATAGGTGGCGGGATGGATGTCGCGCAGCCGGCAGACGGTTTCACCGAGGATGCCGGCCTGGGCGGTATCGGCCAGCGCGCGCAGTTCCCGCAGGGAATCCTCGACTTCGGCCCGGGGCGTGTCGCCGAGGTGGGTGGCGATCAGCCAGGCGTGGTCCGGGGCATCGGATCGGGTGGGATGCATCAGGGTCATGGGGCCTGGAGAATGCGATCGGCCAGCCAGCGGAAATCGGCGTCGTTGAAATACCAGCGTTCCCGCAGGGGAGTGTTCCATTCGGGCGGCTCGGGGACGGCCATCAGGGCGAGATATTCCTGGAAGGCATCGCGTCCCAGTTTTTCGCGCAGGGCGGTGACCAGGGTTTCCGCCTGCCAGTAGAAGGCGCCGACTTCAGCGGGCGGTCGCGGATAAGTCCGGCGTGCCACCAGGTCGTCCAGCGGCTGCAGGTGAGGTCCGATCCGGTCCGGCGCGGGGCGTTCCACGGTCTGCCCGAGCGGCCGGGCGGCGGCCTCGGCGGCCGCAGCCCCCAGGTGGTTGGCCAGGCCCTCGTCCAGCCACAGGGGCGGGCGGGCCGGGTGGCGCTTATAAAGCAGCCAGTGCGACAGCTCATGACCGAGGCGGAAGGCCAGTTTCAAGGGGTCGCGGCCCGGCTGCAGCCGGATTTCATCCCCTTCCTGCGTGGCCAGAACGTCCGACGGAACAAGAAGAAGGGCCCGTTTGTAGAACGGCGGGGGCTTCTGCAGGCGGATGGTCAGGACAGCGGGTTGGGGCGGCGGTCCGATTTCATCCAGCGCCGTTCGCATGGCCACCGGCAGGACGGTTTGCAGCAGGTCCGGCACGGCCGTCCCGGACGGGAGGATCTGGCACACCACCTGGCCGTTGGCGAATTCCATTCGAACGGGCATGGGTGCGGCGGATGAATCGGCGGGTGGGCAAACCATCATGAACAAAGCTCCCCAAAGGGTCATCAGGGCAATCCGGCAGACGCGTTTCATCTGAACCACTATACCCCATTTCCCCTTCGGCGCTTCAAACAAAAACGCGGTGGACAAGCGGCCGGG
>JAHDSS010000210.1 GCA_018432565.1 Kiritimatiellia bacterium | reverse complement strand
TCCATTTCCCGGTTGCGGCGGGGAGGGGATTTGTATAGGGTTCGCATTTCCATGCCCGGGCCTTGCCGGCCGGGCCAGTCCGAAACGAGTGGAAGGAAAGGCAAGAGCATCATGAAGGATATTCCGATCGCGGATGTGCGCAATTTCGTCTTGGTGGGCCATACGGGAAGCGGCAAGACGTCGCTGGTGGATTCTCTGCTGTTCAAGCTGGGCGTGACGGACCGCCTGGGGAATCCGGGGGACGGCACGAGTGCGGCGGACTGGACGGACGAAGAGAAGGGGCGCAAGATCACGATCTGGGCGAAGCCGTTCGATGCGGTGTGGCGGCCGAAAGGCGGCAAGGCGCTTCGGCTGGTGATGCTGGACACGCCGGGCTATGCGGATTTCTACGGCCAGGTGGTGGCGGCCTCGAGCGTGGCGGATGCGGCGCTGATCCTGGTGGATGCGACGGCCGGTGTGCAGGTGGGCACGGTTCGGTCGTGGAAGCGCTGCGAGGCGCTGGGCCTGCCGCGGGCGGTCGTCATTACCGGTCTGGACAAGGAAAACGCCGATTTCGACGCGACGGTGGCCGCGCTGCAGGAGCGGTGGGGCCCGCGTTGCGAAGCGGTGACCTATCCGGCCGCCGACGGGAAGAGCGTCGTGGATGCGCTGTCGGCTTCCGATGCGCGCAGCGAGGAGATCCGCTCGCGGCTGACGGACGCGGCGGCGGAATCCAGCGACGAATTGATTGAAAAGGTGCTGGGGGGGGAGGCCCTGACGGCCGACGAGTTGTCGGGCGGGTTGCGCGCCTCCGTGGCGCAGGCCAAGTTCATTCCGATTTTCGCGGTGATGGCCCGGCAGTCGGTCGGGCTGGAGGAGCTGATGGCGGGCCTGGGCCGGCTGATGCCGAGCCCGGCGGACCGTCCGGCGAAGGATGCCGCGGGGAACGCCGTGGATCCCTCCGAAGGCGCGCCGCTGGCGGCCCAGGTGTGGCGGTCGATCAATGATCCGTTCGTGGGCCAGCTGACGCTGGCGCGCGTGTGGGGCGGCACGTTGAAGGAAAAGAGCGAGATTTTCAATGCCACCCGGGAACAGAAGGAAAACGTGGGGACGCTGTATTTCCTGAACGGCAAGAAGCAGGATACGGCGCCGGAGGCCCAGGCCGGTGACGTGGTGGCGCTGGCGAAGCTGAAGGCCACGGTGATCAACGACACGCTGTGCGCGGTGGGCAAATCCGTCCAGATGCCGCCGATCGAGTTTCCAAAGCCCGTGGTGTCGTTCGCCGTGCATCCCAAGACGCAGGGCGACGAGGACAAGCTGGGGCAGGGGCTGCACCGGGTGGCGGAGGACGATCCGACGCTGCATGTCCAGCGCAACGACGAGACGCACGAGCTGATCATCTCGGGGATCGGCGACGTGCAGATTGACACGGCGATGGAGCGCATGAAGGCCCGCAGCAAGGTGGAAGTGACGCTGAGTACGCCGAAGGTGGCCTACAAGGAAACCGTGACGGCGAAGGGCGAAGGCCACTACAAGCACAAGAAGCAGTCCGGCGGCCGCGGGCAGTACGGCGAAGTGTATTTGCGCATCGAGCCGATGCAGCCGGGGGTGGAGCACTGGTTCGTGGACGGCATCGTCGGCACGAGCATCCCCCGCAACTTCCTGCCGGCGATCGAAAAGGGCCTGGTCGAGGGCATGACCCGCGGCGCGGTGGCCGGTTAT
Organism: Kiritimatiellia bacterium; assembly: GCA_018432565.1. GTDB lineage: Bacteria > Verrucomicrobiota > Kiritimatiellia > CAIQIC01 > Lenti-01 > JAAZFE01. The sequence continues at coordinate 10,503 of JAHDSS010000210.1, read as the reverse complement.
CCGGTGGTCAACACGATGGTCACGGTGTACGACGGCAGTTCGCACGATGTGGACAGCTCGGAAATCGCCTTCAAGATTGCGGCTCGGACGGCGTTCAAGGACGGCATGAGCAAGGCCAAGCCGGTGCTGCTGGAGCCCATCATGACCGTGCGCGTGACGATTCCGGGCGAATTCATGGGCGACTGCACGGGCGACCTGAACCACAAGCGCGGGCGCATCCTGGGCATGGAGTCCGACGACGGCATGCAGGTGATCGTGGCCGAGGTGCCCCAGGCGGAGATGTTCAAGTACTCGTCGGAGCTGCGCTCGATGACGGGCGGCCGCGGGTCGTTCGAGATGGAATTCAACCGCTATGACGTGGTGCCCGCCAACGTGGCGCAGAAGGTCATTGCGGAGGCCGCGAAGAACAAGCAGGCCGAGGAAGAGGAATAGATCGGGCAGGGAACGAGGACGCCGGGCCGGCGGGAAAGACAGGGCAGGGTATGAGCGGACATAGCAAGTGGTCGACGATCAAGCACAAGAAGGGCGCCGCCGATGCCAGGCGCGGCAAGATCTTCAGCAAGCTGGCCAAGGAACTGACGGTGTCGGCGCGGGTCAGCGGCGGGGATCCCGGCGCCAACATCACGCTGCGCACGATTCTGGCCAAGTGCAAGGCCTGCAACATGCCGGCGGACAACATTGACCGCGCCATCAAGAAGGGCACGGGGGAGCTGCAGGGCGAAGCCCTCGAGGAAATCCTGTTCGAGAGCTACGCGCCGGGCGGCGTGGGGCTGATCATCCAGTGCCTGTCGGACAACCGCAACCGCTCCGTGGCCGATGTGCGCCACGCCTTGAACCGCCACAACGGGACGCTGGCCGGTACGAACCAGGTCATGCGCAATTTCCAGCGCCGCGGGCAGATTCTGGTGGATGCCGAAGGGGTGGACGAGGACACGCTGATGGAGGCCGCGCTGGAGGCCGGCGCCGAGGACATGCAGAACAAGGGCGGCGAGTTTGAAATCCTGACCGAGCCGGGCGTGTACAACGAGGTATCCGAGAAGCTCACCGCCGCCGGCTACAAGGCCTCGGAGGAATCCGGCGTGAACCTGATCCCGCTGGTCACGGTGCCGGTGACGGACAAGGCCCAGGCGGCCGGCCTGCTGAAGCTGATCGAGACCCTCGAGGATCTCGACGACGTCCAGAACGTGTACATGAACGCCGAGATTGCGGACGAAGCCCTGCCCGACGACGAGGGCTGACCGGGGCTCCCGTCATGCGCATGCGGCGACCTGAATCCCCGTTCCGGCGGATGTCCGGCGCGGGGATTTTCCATGGCGTGGAAAAAAAGTTTCCACGCCATGGAAAAATCCGGCCGTTTTTTTCCACACTGTGGAAAAAGTTTCCACGCCATGGAAAAAAAGTTTCCACGCCGTGGAAAATCCGGCGGGTGGAGAAAAGCGGGGCGGTGGCATGAAGGTGCTGGGGATTGATGCGTCGCTTCGGGGCACGGGGCTGGCGGTGATCGAGCAGCGGGGGCCGCGCACGGCAGCGCTGCACTGGGAAGTGGTGAAGATTCCGGCGAAGGCGCCGCACTCGGAATGCCTGCGGACGATCCGGGAACGGATGGATGCCGTGCTGGCGGCGCACCGGCCGGATGCGGCGGCGGTCGAGGGCGGATTTTTCTTCAAGAACGCGAAGGTGGCGATGGTGCTGGGGGAGGTGCGCGGCGTGGCGATCGCCGGCTGCGCGGCGGCGGGCGTGCCGGTGTACGAGTATTCGCCGCGCCGGGCCAAGCAGAACGTCACGGGCTGGGGAGCAGCGCCGAAGGATCAGGTGGCGCGGATGGTGAAATCGGTGCTGGGCCTGGACGAGCTGCCGCCGCCGGATGCCGCCGACGCGCTGGCGCTGGCGCTGTGCCACGTGCAGACCCACCGGGGCGTGGCTCCGGGCGAACCGATCTGAGATGGCGGCGACGGGTCAGGAGCGGCTGCGGCTGGAGGGGGTCTGCAAGTCCTTCCGCGCGCCGGGCGGGGCGGTCCCGGTGCTGCGGGAGGTGAATCTGTCGCTCGCGGCGGGGGAGTTCGGGGTGATTACCGGACCGTCGGGATCGGGCAAAACCACGCTGCTGACGGTGGCGGGCCTGCTGCAGGACGCGGATGCCGGACGGATCTGGTTTGACGGCCGGGAGGTTTCCGGGCTGGGCGAGGGGGAACGGGCGGACATCCGCAAGCACGGGGCGGGGATGGTATTCCAGAAATTCTGCCTGCTGCCGCACCGCAGCGCGCTGGAAAACGTGCAGTTCCGGTTCCGCTATCTGGCGCAGGACGCGCGCACGGCGCGGGTGCTGGCGCGGGCGGCGCTGGACCGCGTGGGGCTGGCGGACAAGGCCGCGCAGCCGGCGAGGCTGCTGTCGGCGGGCGAAATGCAACGGGTGGCCATCGCCCGGGCGCTGGCGCAGCCGCCGCGGCTGCTGCTGGCCGACGAGCCGACCGGCAACCTGGACCCCGCGGCGGCAACCGGTGTCATGGATCTGTTCCGGGAACTGAACCGCGAAGGCATGTCCATCCTGCTGGTGACGCACAATCCGGACTGGGTGGAAGCCGGCACGGTCCATTGGACGATGCACGACGGCCGGCTGGCGCGGTCCCGCCCCGGCGGCGGCCCGCCGGCGTGCTGACCGGCGCACCGCCGATTGCCATCGTGGCACGCGGCTCCTGTCGCGTGCGGTTGCAGGATCCGCGCGGGACAGGAGCCCCGCGCTACGAGGGGCAATCATGGCGACACCGAATCGCAGATGCGCCCGCGACGATTCCGTCAGGCCGGTCCGGCAGGGCAAAAAGAATTGCGTTCGGGGCGGGGGGGGGATAGGGTATCCAAGGCTTGCCGGGACGGGTACCGGCGGCTGGAACCGGACCCCGTCCGGGCCGGTTGCCATGGGTTGGGCCCCATGCGACGGATGCGGCCAAAACCCCGCCAGGGCCGGAAGGCAGCAACGGTATGGCCGTCCTTCCGGGTGCCGTGGGTGTCCTGGCCCGTGGCGGCCGGCTCGGACGGGGCGCGATCCGCAATCCCGTCGGGAGAACAACCATGGCGTACGAAGTACTGGCGCGGAAATGGCGTCCGCAGCAATTCGAGGAAGTCGTCGGGCAGGGGCATGTCATCCAGACCCTGACCCGGGCGATCCGGACGAACCGCGTGGCGCACGCTTACCTGTTCGTGGGGCCGCGGGGCACGGGCAAGACGACCACGGCGCGGCTGCTGGCCAAGGCGCTGAACTGCCAGAAGCGCGGCGACAATCCGGATCCGTGCGATGCCTGCGATTCCTGCCGCGAGATCGCCGCGGGCAACAGCCTGGACGTGGTGGAAATCGATGCGGCGTCCAACACGCAGGTGGACCATGTGCGCGAACTGCGCGACAACGTGCGCTACGCGCCGGCGCGGGGGCCGTTCAAGGTGTACATCATTGACGAAGTGCACATGCTGAGCACCGGGGCGTTCAACGCCCTGCTGAAGACCCTGGAGGAGCCGCCGGCGCACGTGAAGTTCCTGCTGGCGACCACCGATGTTCACAAGGTGCCGGCGACCATTCTGTCGCGCTGCCAGCGGTTCGACCTGCGGCGCATCGGGCTGAAGGAGATCGTCGGGCGGCTGGAGGAGATCGCCAGGGCGGAAAAATGGACCGTAAGCCCGGAAGCGCTGCTGGCAATCGCCCGCGGCGCGGAGGGCGGGCTGCGCGACGCGGAATCGGCGCTGGATCAGATCGTGTCGTTCCGCGGCGAAACCGTCGAGGAGGCCGACGTGCTGGGGGTGTTCGGGCTGGTATCGTGGACGACGATCGACCGGCTGGCGACGGCGGTGCTGAAGGGGGATTCGGCGGAAGCGCTGAAAACCGTGTCCGAACTGGACGAGGGCGGGCGCGACCTGCAGCGGCTGGTGCAGGAACTGCTGGGGCATTTCCGCAACCTCCTGGTCTGGACGCACGCGCCGGATCTGGCCGGAACGTTTGATCTGACCGAAGCGCAGCTCGACGGGCTGAAGGCGCAGGCGGCGCTGGCCGACGGCGAGAAGCTGCTGCGGGTGGTGGAGATTCTGACGGAGGCGGCGAACCAGGCGCGGTTTGCGCTGTCGCGCCGCACGGTCGTGGAGGTGGCGCTGCTGAAGGCGGCGCGGGCGGCCTCCGTGGTGAGCCTCGACGAGCTGATTGCCCGGATCGAGGCGGGGCCGGCGGACGGCGGCGCGCCGGCGCCGTCCGCCGCGAATCCTTCTTCTCCGGCGCGCGTGGCGGAGGCGCCCCCGGCGGCGGGCCGGGCGGGCGAAGTGGCGCGGCTGAAGCAGGGCTGGGCCGCCGTGCTGGAGCGGGTGGCGGAAACCGCGCAGCTGGCGGCGCCGTATCTGAAGGAGGCCGAGCCGCTGCGGATCGAAGGCGATCACGTCGTGCTGGGGTTTGATCCGGAGTTCGAAGAACACCTGCCGCGGGTGCAGACGCCCCGGGCGATGCAGGCCATCGAGCAGGCCGTGCGCCACGAGCTGCGCCGTCCGGTGGGCATTCGATTCGTCGTGGAGGACCGTCCCAAGGTGCCCGTCGGCAACGGCGGGGCGGCGCCGCCGGCGGCAGTCGTCCCGGAGCCCCCGCCGAAGAAGAAAAGCCCGGCGAAGAAAAAGCTGGCGGAGGATCCCGCGGTGAAAAAGACCATGGCGGAATTCGACGCCGAAGTGATTGAGATACGCGAATAAGCGAGGAGATCTGGACCCGTGAACATGATGAAAATGATGAAGCAGGCCGCGGACATGCAGAAAAACATGGCCAAGGTGCAGGAAGCGCTGGCGGCGCAGGAGCTGGAATTTCAGAGCGGCGGAAGCGCCGTGACCGTGAAGATCACCGGCGACGGAAGCGTGAAAGCCGTCCGGATCGATCCCAAGGTGCTGGAATCCGGCGATGCGGAGATGCTGGAGGATCTGGTGCTGGCGGCGGTGCAGGGCGCGCAGGAGCTGGCCAAGGATACGGCGGCCGCGGAAATGAAGAAGGTGACGGCGGGCATGGGCCTGCCGCCGGGGCTGGGGTTCTAGGTTCGCAGTGGATCCGCTGGGACAACTGACGGACGCGTTATGCAAGCTGCCGGGAATCGGCCGGCGGACGGCCGAACGGCTGGCGGTGCATCTGGCGCGCAATCCGTCGGGCGCGGCGCGCGAGCTGGCCGAGGCGGTGGAGGCCGCGCGGTCGCGGCTGACGGCCTGCACGCTGTGCGGCAGCGTGACGGCGAAGGACGAAAATCCCTGCCGGCTGTGTTCGGATGCGCGCCGCGACGACGCGATCCTGTGCGTGGTGGAGGATCCGTCCGACATCGCGCTGCTGGAGCGAAGCGGCGAATATCACGGGCGGTATTTCGCGCTGATGGGCAAGCTTTCGCCGATGCGCGGGGAGGGCATCGGGGAACTTCGCCTGCCGGCGCTGCTGGAGCGCGCGGCGCAGGCGAAGGAAGTGCTGCTGGCGCTCAACTGCGATGTGGAGAGCGAAGCAACCGCCTCTTATCTGCGGCATGTGCTTTCGCAGAAGTTTCCCGCGCTGAAGATCAGCCGCCTGGCGCTGGGGATTCCGGCCGGAAGCGCCATTGCCTATTCCGATCCCGTGACACTGGGCCGCGCCATCCGGGGGCGCACGGAAGCGTGAGGAAAGAGTCAGAGGTCAGAGAGCAGAGGTCATAGGGCAGGGGGGGGGTGTCTCGCTTATAATTATAACCGAGACAACTCACGGTGGTTGGAACTGCGTTCCGTGCGGCGGGGCGGCGGGGAGTCGTTCTTGACACGCCTTGGAAACGGCGTATAAGCCGCAGTTGATTTCCCCGGACCAGTTCTGGCCGGGGTGTATTCGTGTCTATGTTCGTTCATTACGCCATGCCGCTGGAAGGAATTTATCTGTTTGGGCTCTTGGCGGGGGCGTTGGCGCTCCTGGCCGTGTCCGGCGTTGGATCACTGCTGGCGGGACGGTGGTCGGAGCGGTGGGCGGTCGTCCTTGGCGCGGGCGGCGCGGGAGTGGCCTGCGGCGCGGGACTGGCGGGGGCGATCGGAGCGCTGCTCTGCAGGGTGGACCTGACCGTGGCGCGGCCATGGCGGATGCCGTACGGAGAATTCCGTCTGGGCCTGGATCCCCTAAGCGCCTTTTTCCTGATTCCGCTGTTCCTGCTGTCGGGGCTGGCTGCGCTGTATGCCATCGGCTATTTCCGTCCGTGGAAAGGCCGCAATCCGGGGCGCTTTTGGCTGTTCTTCAATGGGCTGGTGGCCAGCATGGCGCTGGTGGTCGCGGCCCGCAACGGGGTGCTGTTCCTGGCGGCTTGGGAGACGATGACGATCGCGTCGTTTTTCCTGGTGATTTTTGACGAGGCGGATTCCCGGTCGGCGCACGCGGGCTGGATTTATCTGGTGGCCACGCACCTGGGCACGGCTTTGCTGATCGGTTTGTTCGTGCTGCTGGGGAGCGGGGCCGGGTCGCAGGATTTCGGAACCTATGCGGCTCCGGCGGGCATGGCGGGGGGGCTGTTTGTGCTGGGGCTGGCCGGGTTCGGCACCAAGGCCGGGCTGTATCCCCTGCATGTTTGGCTGCCGGAGGCCCACCCGGCGGCGCCGAGCCCGGTATCGGCGGTGATGTCGGGGGTGATGATCAAAACCGGGATCTACGGGATCGTGCGGTTGCTGGTGATTCTGGGGACGGTTCCGGGCTGGTGCGCCTGGCTGGTGCTGGGGATCGGCGCGGCATCGGGGATTCTGGGCGTTCTGTTTGCGCTGGCACAGCATGATCTCAAGCGGCTGCTGGCGTATCACAGCGTGGAGAACATCGGCATCATAGCGCTGGGGATCGGCCTGGGGATGATGGGGGTGCATGCCGGCATGCCGGTTCTCGCCGCGCTGGGGTTCGCCGGCGGATTGCTGCATGTGCTGAACCACGCGATATTCAAGGGGCTGCTGTTTCTCGGGGCGGGCGCGGTGGCGCATGCGACAGGCACGCGGGACATTGAACGGCTGGGGGGGGCGATGAAACGCATGCCGTGGACCGGCGCGGCGTTTCTGGTCGGGTCGGCGGCGATTTGCGGCTTGCCGCCCTTCAACGGGTTTGCCAGCGAATTTCTGATCTACATGGGGGCGTTCAAGGCCATTCTGGGGTCCGGCAGCGCGGCCCTGGGCGGGGTGACGGTTGTGACGGCGCTGGCGCTGATCGGGGGGCTGGCGGCGGCGTGTTTTGCCAAGGCGTTTGGCATTGTGTTTCTGGGGGAGCCGCGCTCGGCGGCCGCGGCGGCGGCGCGGGAAGTGGGCGGATCCATGCGGGCGCCGATGGCGGTTCTGGCCGCGCTGTGCCTGGCGATCGGGCTGCTGGCCGGGACGGTGCTGCGGGCGATGGATCCGGTCGTGGCCATGCTGGCGGGCAACCCGTCAACGGTTGCCGCGCCCGGCGCCGTCTGGGTGCTGATGCCGGCGACCCTGTTCGGCGTGCTGGCGCTGCTGCTGGGCGGTCTGCTGCTGCTGGCCGCGCTGCGGCGCCGGCTGCTGGCGGGCCGGGCGAACCGGGAAACCGTGACCTGGGACTGCGGCTATGCGGCGCCGGCGGCGAGCATGCAGTACACGGCGACGGGTTTTGCCCAGCCGCTGACGCAGGCCGCGGAGGGCATTCTGCGGCCGCGGGTGGAGAGTCAGCTTCCGCAGGGCGTGTATCCCGCCTCGGGCGCGTATCATGCCGACACGCCGGACGTGGCGCGGCGGATGCTGTTTGATCCGCTGTTCCGGGCGGCGGCGGAACGGCTGGGACAGCTGCGTTGGCTGCAGCAGGGCCGCGTTCACTGGTATGTATTTTATCTGGTGGCGGTGCTGGCACTGCTGCTGGGATGGGCGTTATGGGCGTGAGCGCGGCATCCTGGATTCATCCCGTGCTGGCGCTGGCGCTGTCGCCGCTGCTGCCGGGGGTGATCAACCGCGTGAAGGCGTTTTTTGCCGGGCGCAACGGCCCGCCGCTGCTGCAGGGATACCATGACTTGTGGAAGCTGTTCCGCAAAGGGGGAATCGCCAGCCGGACCACCACCTGGGTGTTTCGGGCGGGGCCGCTGGTGAATTTCGCCTGCCTGCTTGCGGCGCTGGCGGTGATGCCGCTCGGCGCCGTGTCCGCGCCGCTGCCGTTCGACGGCGACTGGCTTCTGATGGCCTATCTGCTGGGGCTGGGACGGTTCTTCACGGTGGCGGCCGCGCTGGATACCGGGTCGAGCTTTGAAGGGATGGGCGCCAGCCGCGAGGTGCAGTTTGCGGTCTTCGCGGAGCCGGCGCTGCTGATCGGCCTGGCGGCGCTGGCGCGCGAGACCCAGAGTTTGTCGCTGTCGCCGATCTACGCCGGGCTGGCGGCGGGCGGAGAGCTGCCGTTGCGCATCCTGCTGGGCGCGGGCTTTTTCATTCTTTACCTGGCGGAGAACTGCCGGATTCCGGTGGACGATCCCAACACGCATCTGGAACTGACCATGATCCACGAGGTGATGGTGCTGGACCACGGGGCCGTGGATTTGGGATTCATCCAGTGGGGGGCGGCGCTGAAACTGTGGGTGCTGGGAGCGCTGTGGGCCGGGCTGCTGCCGCTGGGGGCGCTGCCGGGGCCGCTGGTCCGTCTGGCGGCCGGGGCAGGAGCCATCCTGGCGCTGGCCATCCTGACGGGCATGGTGGAATCCGTCACGGCCCGGGTGCGCCTGCTGCGGGTTCCGCAGCTGCTGGTGGGCGCGGGCGTCTTGTGTGCGCTGGGCTTGTTGCTGACGTTTCGGTGAAGCGATGCAAAACGGAATCGGCATCTTATTGATTTTTCTGATCCTGACGGACCTGCTTCTGCTGGGATCCAGCCGGCTGCGGAACGCCATCCGCATCGGGGCGGCGCAGGGCGTTGCGCTGGGGCTGCTGCCCTGGCTGGCGCATGGTCATCTGACGGGGGCGGCGCTGCTGCTGGGGGCGGGCAGCGCGGCGCTCAAGGGGGTTGTGTTTCCGGCGCTGCTGAACCGGGCGCTGCGGGAGATTCACGTCCGGCGGGAGATCGAGCCGCTGATCGGCTACATCCCCTCGCTGCTGATCGGGACGGGGGTGCTGGCGGCGGCGTTTGCGTTCGGCGCGCGGCTGCCCCTGCCGTGGGAGTCGCCGTCGCCGCTGCTGGTGCCGGCGGGGCTGTTCACGCTCTGGACCGGGTTGTTTCTGATCATGGCGCGGCGCAAGGCGATCACCCAGGTGCTGGGCTACATCGTGATGGAAAACGGGATTTTCGCGCTGGGCATGGTGGTGGTGGAGGCCATGCCGCTGCTGGTGGAACTGGGGGTGCTGCTGGATGTGTTCGTGGCGGTGTTTGTGATGGGCATTCTGGTGTTCCATATCAACCGGGAATTCGATCACATCGATTCCGATCAGTTGACCGCGCTGAAGGAGGGGGCGCCATGACCTGGGCCTTGATCTTCCTTCCCCTGTTGGCGGCGGGGATGGCCATGGCCATCCGGTCCGACCGGTTGCGCCGCGCGCTGCTGGTGGCGACGGCCGCGATTCATTTTGCGCTGACAGCGGTCTGCTGGATCCGGCCGCCGGCCTGTGCGCCGGACGCGTGGCTGGGTTTTGATGCGGCGGGGCGGCTGTTTCTCGGGATTGCCAGCCTGCTGTTTTGGGCGGTGGCCGTGTACGCGGCCCACCGGCTGGGGGCCGAATCCCGCGGCCGCCAGGCCGAGGAAGACACGGGGTCGATCTTCGTCAATGCGCCGGAAGCGGTGCACACCGCCTGTCTGCTGGTGTTTCTGGCGACCATGACGCTGGTGGCGGCCAGCCGCCACCTGGGGGTGCTGTGGGTCGCGGTGGAAGCGACGACCCTGGCCACGGCCCCGCTGATTTATTTTCACCGCCAGCCGCGCTCGCTGGAGGCCACGTGGAAATACCTGCTGGTTTGCTCGGTGGGCATTGCGCTGGCGCTGTTGGGGACCTTCCTGCTGGTTGTGGCGTCGGCGGCCCCGGATGGCACGGGCGGGACCCTGGTGGTGCGCGAGCTGGTGGCGCGGGGGACGGCGCTGCGCACGCCGTGGCTGAAGGCCGCGTTTGTGCTGCTGCTGGTGGGCTACGGTACGAAGATGGGGCTGGCGCCCATGCACACCTGGCTGCCCGATGCCCACAGCGAGGCGCCCAGTCCGGTGTCCGCCCTGTTGTCGGGTGCGCTGCTGAACTGCGCGTTTCTGGGCATTCTGCGGGCGCATTCGATTTGCGGCGCGGCGGGGCTGGGCGGGTTCAGCGGGAACCTGCTGGCGGGATTCGGACTGTTGTCCATGGGAATCGCCGCCGCCTTTCTGGTGAATCAGGCCGACTACAAGCGTCTGCTGGCGTATTCGAGCGTGGAACACATGGGGCTGCTGTCGCTGGGGGCGGGGCTGGGCGGCGCCGCGTTGTACGGCGCGCTGCTGCATGCGGTGAATCATTCGCTGGTCAAGGCGGCGCTGTTCATGGTGGCCGGCAATCTGCTGGCCGCCTACCGGACCAAGCAGG
>JAHDSS010000003.1 GCA_018432565.1 Kiritimatiellia bacterium | reverse complement strand
TCCTTGAGCTGGGGAACGGTGAGCTGCTGGAGTTCGTTGAGCTTGAGCACGCGGGCCAGCTTGGCGCGTTCGGCGGCGGCGGCTTCGGCGGCGGCGCGGGCGGCGGCCTGCTGGGCGGCGCGGGCGGCTTCCTCCTCGGGGGTCAGCGGGACGCGCGGCGGGCGGTTCGGGTGCTGGAAGGGCTGGCCGCCGTGACGGCGGTCGCGGTTCCGGTCGAAGCGCCGGTCGCGTCCGCCCTGCCCGTGATGCGGCGGACGGTTGGGGCCGTTTTGCTGGTTGTAGCGGGGCTGTCCCGGCTCGCTGCCCTGCGAGGGGCGATCCTCGGAGCGGGGCGATCCCGTGTCCGGCGCGGCCTCGTTGCCGACGGATGCCGGGGAAGCCGGAGGGGGCAGGGATTCGTTGCCGCGTTCGGGCTGATCGGACGCCGCGGGGGATTCGGCCCGCGGCTCCGGGGCCGGGGCCGGCTCCGCCTGCCGGGCCGGGGCGCCGGAGCCGGGACGGTATTCTTCGCCGTCGGCGATCGTGGTATCCAGCAGGGAGCGCGGCAGCGGCATGTTGTCGGGGCGCTTCGGCGTCTCTTCGTCGTCGCGGTTCTTGGGCGGACGGCCGCGGCGGGCGCCGGTCTTGGGCGGGGAACTCTTGCGGGGTTTGCGGGGTTGTTTGGATTCGGGGGCCATCTTCAGTCTCCTTGTTCTGTCATATCGGTCCATGCGGCCCGGCAGGCGCTTTCCAGCTCGGCCAGGCTTCCGTTGTTTTCAATCACGCGGTCGGCGCGCGCGCATTTTTCGCGCACCGGCCACTGGCTGGCGATCCGGGCCTGCGCCTCGTCGGGCGACAGGCCGCGTTTCGCGAGCCGTTCCATCACGGCGGGTTCGGCGGAGGCGACGCACACCACGGCGTCCCATTCCCGCTCCAGACCCGCCTCAAACAGCAGGGGAATCACGGCGACGCCGAAACGTCCGCCGCGGCGGATGTCCGCCGCCCACTCGCGCATCCGGCGCACGACCGCCGGATGCACCAGCGCCTCCAGGCGGCGGCGCGCGTCCGGATCGGCGAACACGATCCGACCGAGGCGGTCGCGGTCCACGCCGCCGTCCGGCGCAAGCACCTCCGGCCCGAAGGCCCCGGCAACGGCGCCGACGCACTCGCCGCCGGGGGCGAGCAGCCCGTGGGCCACTTCGTCGGCATCGAGCGTCTCGGCGCCCCGCTGCCGCCAGAATCCGGCGACCGTGCTTTTGCCGCAGGCGATTCCGCCGGTCAGGGCCACGCAACGTCCGGCTGTCATCCTCGTCCTTCCATCACCACGGGTCGGCCGGCGCCATCGGGGAGGCCTCGGGGATGGCCGCGGCGTCCTCGCCGGGCCGGAATCCGCTGTCGCGAAGTCCCAGGACCACGCGCAGAATCTCCTGGGCCTCCTCGTTGCCGTCGTCCATGCGCAGGGCATGGGCGGCCTTCCACTCCGCCAGATCCAGTTCGCCGCCTTCGAGAGCGGCGCGGGCCTGTCCGGCGCGGACCTGCGACAGGCGGGCCGCCACCGGACTGTGCGCCAGCCGGAACACGCGGTACTTGCGGTTGGCGAACTGCGGCGTGAAATGCTTCAGTTCCTCGGGCCGCTGTTCGAACAGCCGGGCCGCCGCATTTGTCGGCGGCTCCGGCGCATTCACCATGTAACGCATCTGATAGCCGGGCTGGATGTCCGAAAACTCGCCCATCGAGTACACGAACACCGTCGCGCCCTGCGACTCCATCCAGGAGCGGAATTCCGCCTCGTCGCCGGTAAACAGCGCCTCGCCGTACTCGCGCACCTTGGCGCGGATGTCCGGCGACTCGAATTTCGGATGCAGCACGACGGGACAGCCGCCGTAGGCGGCGATCGTCGCGCTGACGCCGAAATTGGCCAGCACCGGTTCCGGGGCCACATAGGTATTCAAGTGATTCATCAATTCTTCGGTTTCGGAGGCATAGACATTCGGCCGGCCCCAGAAGAGCGGTCCGTCCCAGGCCTTGGCCTCGGGAGTTTCCGCCGGGGGGCGTCCCAGGCGAATGGGCCCGCGCCACGGCTGGCTGGCTTCCAGCGTCCAGCCGGCGGCCAGCAGGGCCAGGCCCCAGGGCCGCCAGCGGCGGGCCTCCGGAGCCGCCAGGACGCCGGCGGCCAGGCCGATCAGCCCGCAGGCAAACACCGCCACCCAGACATGAAAGCGGAAAAACAGAATAAACGCGCCCAGCGAAGCCAGCAGGAAAAAGAGAAGCGGGGGGAAGGAGGAAAACGCCCGCCGAGTGCGAACATAGGGACGCATCAAAGCACAAACCGCGGCCGCCGTCAACAGGAAAAGAGCGGGGAACCACTGAAAAGCCAGGGTCCACGACGTGGAATGCAGGGCCGGGACCCAGAGGATGCGCTGATCGAACGTGAGGAGCGCGGGATTGTCGGGGCGGCGGTTCAGGAAGCGAAGCTTGGCGGCAAGCAGCGAGGCGAAATGGCCGTAGGCCGGCAGAACAAGATGCGAGAGCGCGGCGGCCAGCAGAACGGGGGCCAGCCCCAGAATCGCGCGGGTGGCCGGGCGCTGGCGCTGGGCCAGCGGGGCCCCCGCCAGCAGCATCCCCCACCCCAGGCCCATCACCGGCGAAACCAGAAATCCGTGCGAACGCAGGTACGGATTCCGCAACCCTGCCGCCAGCAGCACGGCCATCATCGGCACCGCACCGCTCCAGAGCTCCGTCCGGGAAAGCCGTCCGCGCAGGGCGCACCAGAGGCCCCAGGCCATATAGAGCGCGAGATAGAACTGCACGAGATCCCACAGCGCGAGGGCCAGCGCGGCCAGCACGGCGGCGCCGAAGCCCGCCAGTCCGCGCGCGAGCGACGAGCCGGCGCGGTTCCTCCGCCAGGCCTCCAGGGCCAGATGGCCGATCAGCAGCGGCAGGGCATTGTTCTCGTGCGACAGCTCCTGGCCCGTGGAGCGCGCCACCGCCGAGATCGCCACGGCATAAAACGCCGCCGCCCAGAAGCCGCCGAATGCGCCCCCCCCCATCCATTTGACCCAGAAAAAGATCGCCGGAATGCTCAGGCTGAACCACAGCAGATGAAGCCAGCGGACTTTTTCGGCCAGATTCAGCAGGCCCGGCCAGCGGCGCGCGGTTTCGGCATAGAGGCGTTCGGCGCCGAGCGTGTCGGTTTCGCGGGCCGCCACGCCTTCGGGATACTGGATGCCGCGGTCCATGCGCGGCAGATCGCCGTCGCGGTAGGCCATTTGAATGCGACGGAACGCCAGCGCGCTTTCCAGCGTGAACGGTATCGAGCCGTCCCGCGTCAGCTGCCGCTGGGCGTTCAGCACATGCCGGCGCGTCGCCAGCGCGCACAGCACCAGCGCCGCCAGCAGGAGCGCCTGCAGGAGAATGCGTACGGGTCTGGAGGAAAAAGTCATGGGTCAGGAGACAGGAGACAGGGGACAGGGGACAGGAGACAGGGAACAGGGGACAGGAGACAGGAGACAGGGGACAGGAGGCAGGAGACAGGGGACAGAAAAACCGGCCGGCCCATGGCTTTTCCACACCATGGAAAAATTTTGCCTGGATTTTCCACGCCATGGAAAATTTTTGAGCAAGTTTTCCACGCCATGGAAAACTTTTTTCCACGGTGTGGAAAATCCGGAAAAACGGGGTTGGCGAAGCGCATGTTAGAACAGCTCGAGTTGGGCGGCGGCGGGCGGCGGGGGTTTCGGAGGCGGCGCGGCGGGGGCGGCGGATGCCGTTTCGGCGGCGAACCGGTGCAGTTCGTATGTCTCGAAAAACGCCTTGAGGCGTTCGGGATCAGGCGCGGGCGGCGGAATCTCCCGCCACTCGGGCACGCCGGGCACGGCGCAATCCAACGCCATCAGCTCGACGTTCAGCCGGGCGGTCTCGGCGCCGGCCAGGAGTTTGCGGCGGAGCGACTCGGACTCGATCTGGCCGGCGTTGGCCAGGCAGTTTTCCAGCGAACCGAATTGAACCAGCAGGCGGGTGGCGGTCTTGGGGCCGATGCCCATGACGCCGGGGATGTTGTCCGCGACGTCGCCGATCAGCGCCAGCCAGTCCACGATCTGGTCCGGGCGCACGCC
>JAHDSS010000374.1 GCA_018432565.1 Kiritimatiellia bacterium | reverse complement strand
ATCGTGGAAGCCGGCGAGCAGGCCGGCAAGCCCGTCTCGATCTGCGGTAACCTCGGCGCCGATCCCCGCATGCTTCCCTACCTTCTCGGCATCGGCCTGCGGATTTTCAGCCTCGATCCCATGCAGATTCCCCCGGTTCAACGGCGCATCGCCGAAATCGATCTCGACCGCGCCCGGTTTTTCGCCAGGAAACTGCTGACGCTCGGCCGCACCGGCGAAATCGCCGATTTCATCGGGACATTTGACGGCACGGCCTGATGGATACTCTCCTCCATGGGGTGCTCGGCGCCGTCGCCTGCAGCCGGACCGGGCTTCCGGGGGGACGCCGCGGGCCCGTGGATGAACGCGGACGCCGGCAGTTCACCGACTGGACACTCTGGGCGGCCCTGGGGTTCGGGCTGTTCCCCGATATCGCTTCGCTGGGGATTCATTTCGCGACCGACCTGTTCACCGGCAACGGCATCCGCTGGCACGGCATTCCCGATTTTGTCTTTCTGCTGTACAACCTCACCCACAGCCTGCTGGGCATTGCCATCGGCTATGCCCTGCTGGTGGCGTGGAAGCGGTCTCTCTGGCTCCCGGCCCTCGCCTGGCCGCTGCATGTCCTGGTGGACGTTCCCACCCACGGCGACGGGCGGTTCATCACCCCCTTGTTCTGGCCCTTTTCCGAGGCCGGGTTCACCGGCTGGAGCTGGTGGGTCTTTCCCTGGGTGTTCTATGGCGGCTGGATCGCCGCGGGCGTTCTCTGGCTGCTGGTGATTGTTCTCCGCCTGTCCTGGAGGAAACCGACATGACCTTTCTCGATCTGGTCAACGCCCGCCAAAGCGTCCGGGGATTCGAAGCCGGACGAACCATCCCCCGCGACAGTCTGGAGCGCGCCCTCGAAGCGGCCCGTCTGGCGCCCTCCGCCTGCAACTCCCAGCCGTGGTCGTTTGTGGTCGTGGACGACCCCGCGCGGGTACGCGAACTGGCGCGGGCCGCCTGCACCCGGCCGCCCTACGGCATGAACAAGTTTGCCGCCGACGCCTCCGCCATCGTGGCGGTGGTGACGGAAAAAATGAAGCTGGCCGCCCGGATCGGCGCCCAGTTCCGGGGCGTTCAATACAGCCTGATCGACATTGGCATCGCCTGCGAGCATCTCCTGCTCCAGGCCGCGGAAGACGGCATCGGCAGCTGCTGGCTGGGCTGGTTCGACGAGCGCGCCGTCAAGCGCGCCCTCGACATTCCCCGACGGTCCAAGGTGGACATTCTCCTGTGCCTTGGCTATCCGGCCGACCCCGCCCAGCGCCCCAAAGTCCGCCGCTCCCTCGACGATATCCGCCGCTACGTCT
>JAHDSS010000047.1 GCA_018432565.1 Kiritimatiellia bacterium | reverse complement strand
CACCACCCGGAAGGAATGGGTCGTGGCCGTCGAAAGCTGGCCGGCCGTGTCCCGCGCCCGCACCCGCCACCAGTACTGCGAAACCGAGGTCGTATAGACGTAGTTCGTCGTGTTCGCGTCCAGGTGCACGCGCAGTTGGATCGCGCCGTTTTCGGTCCCCGTCACGCCGTTGAACTGTTCGTTGGTGCTGATCTCCAGCAGGTAGCCGGTCACCTCGCCGTCGGAATCCGTCGCCTTCTGCCAGCTCAGGTTCGGGCTGGCCGTGACCGCCGCCGTGTTGGTCGGCGTCACCAGCGCCGGCGTCGAGGGCCTGGCATTGTCCAACAGCCCGCCCGCCGCGAAGCGCACGTCCACCCAGAAGTCGATGTCCGCATCGTGGATGTCTTCGAGCCAGGACGACAGGTTCGCCGCGTTGTCGGGCGTGCCCCACGGCGGAATCGCCATCGAATCCACAGCATCCGCCGTGTTCTCGGCGATATACGCCGTGCCGGCGCCGTCGTTGTTCCACACGCCGCTGTTCAGGAAGGTCGCAACCGTGAAACGCGCCGTCTTCGCGCCCGTCAAATTCAGCTCGGAACGGGCCACCTTGATCTCGACCGCGTCGTAGGCGTCGTTGATCGCCGCTTCGCGGGTCTCGCCGGGCCCGTACCAGAGCGTGCCGTCGTGCTTGTAGCACTCGATCTGGGCGCCGCCGCCGACCGAATGGATGTTGAGCTGGTACTCGGGGAAGTGCGCCGCCCCGCCCTGGAAATAGCCGTCGCCGATAAACGTCCCGGCGTCGTCGCCCAGCCAGTTCATCGCCGTGCTGGCCGAATTCGTGCGCGTGTCCACCCCGATCGCCACAAACGGCTTGGCCGTGTCGGTGATGTTGGCCATCCGCACCAGGAAATACACCCAGTCGGCGTCCGCATAGACCCGGAACTCGCGCAGGTCCGCGTTCGGATGGTCCACGTGGTCCGTGCGCTCCTCTCCCTGTTTGTCTGTCCAAATGTATTCCTGGAGAGAACTGGCGGCGCTGTCGAGCACGGTTGAGGCCGTCCCGCTCCAATCGGCGTAGTTGCCGTCAATCGTGATCTCCTGCGTGCCGGACGCCGTGGCGGCGCTGGCCTCGTCGAAGTCCACCGAATAGTAGGACCAGTTTTCGGAGTAGAACCGGTAGTAATACGTCGTGCTGGGCGCGAGCCCGGTGTCGTGGAAGGCCTCCAAGGGGCCGCGATACACCACCATGCCGGAGCCCAGCGAGTCGCCGGGATTGTAGGTTGTGCCGTTCACGGGCGCTGTCCAGCCGGAATCGGCCGTCTGCCGCACCACCAGCACATCCTTGGCCACGCCCGACACACCCCGCGTCCAGGCCAGGTTGATCTGGCGGTTGGTGTTCACGGCATCCTGCGTCGCCGTCGCGTTCGTCGGCGGATTCAGGTTCTGGACGTTCAGCGCCGGGTTGTTCGTGCGGATCGGGCTGCACCCCCCGCCCGCCGCCACATAGCGGCTCGTGATCACGCCCGCCGTCACCAGCTGCAGGCTGTTCGACCAGTAGCTGTTGTTATTTTCGTTCTTCAGCCACGGCAGGTCATGATAGGTGGAGAAGGCCCCGTTCTGCGCCCAGT
>JAHDSS010000397.1 GCA_018432565.1 Kiritimatiellia bacterium | reverse complement strand
TTCCGGGCATCATAGATCTGTTCGACCACGCCGAGAAAGCGACCCGCCCGGCAAGGCACCCCAAGCTCCTCCCGCCACTCGCGCGCCAGGGCATGGCGGGAATCCTCGCCCCAGTCCACGTGACCGCCCGGCAAATAGACATTGCCATGTTTCCGGTTCCGGCACAGCAAAATCCGACCCCGCCCGACGCACGCGCCGCGCGCCAGGATTTCGATGGTCTTCCCCGTCGGTTTCTTTTTCACGGCCCGTTCAATCCCCGATGAGCTTGATCAGCACGCGCTTGCGGCGCATCCCGTCAAACTCGCCGTAGAATATCTGCTCCCAGGGTCCCAGGTCCAGCGCTCCGCCCGTGACTGCCACGACCACCTCGCGTCCCATCACGGTGCGCTTCAGGTGGGCGTCGCCGTTATCCTCCCCGGTGCGGTTGTGGTCATACTGCGAATGCGGTTTTTCAGGAGCCAAATTCTCCAGCCAGCGCTCGAAATCCCGGTGCAAACCGCCCTCGTTGTCATTGATGAACACACTGGCCGTAATGTGCATGGCATTCACCAAACACAGCCCTTCGCGAATCCCGCTGACGCTCACCGCCTCTTCCACCTCCGGCGTCAGATTCACGAATCCGCGCCGGGACGGAATAGTCATCCACAGTTCTTTTCGAAAGCTCTTCATGCGCTTACTCTGCAAACTCCCCGCGGAATGCACAATCTCCTTTTCTCCACGGAGCCTTGACCCCTGATTATGGAAGTTATAACTTCCATACTATGGTTGTTATAACATCCATAATTCCCGAAAGGACGGAAAATGAAAAATCTGAATCCCACGTTGTGGCGGACTTGCCGGATGCTGACAGGAACCAATCGTGTCCGCTTGCTGCGGGAATTGCATGATCGTCCGGGACAATCGGTCAGTCAGCTGGCGGCCGCAGTCGGCATCGGCCCGTCGGATGCCAGCCAGGAGCTGCGGCGAATCCAGTCCCGGGGGCTGCTGAAATCCGAACGGACGCAAGGGCGGGTGTTTTATCGCCTGGAAGCAGACCCGCAAGTCGCCTCGGCGGGCCCGTTGCTGAAGGCGTTGAGAGTCGCCCTGGCCTCCCTGCCGCCGAAACAGGATGCGGATATCGCACAGATTGCGGCCGGTCTGGCCTGGTCCCGCCGCGTAGCCATGGCCCATGCCCTGTTGGGCGGACCCAAGACCTCAACGGAACTGAGTGTGGAACTGCGCCTGTCTTCCTTCGCGGTGTACAGCCATCTCCGAATCCTGCAGAAGGCCGGTTGGATTCAGCAGAAAAACGGCCGGATGCATCTGGTCCCGCCGGACCATCCCCTGGGCCGGGTGCTGGCGCAACTGCTGCGAACCGCCTAGATTTCCACGCCCAGTTCGTACAGCACGGCGGAAACCAGGTAGAACGAGCCGGCAGCCACCACCATGCCGCCGCGATCCGCCGCCCATTTCCGGGCGTTTTTCACGGCTTCAGAAATCGAGCTTTCCGCGGCCGGAAGCCGGGCCGACCGGGCCGCCGCCAGCAGCTTGTCCATGGGCATGCTGCGTTCGCTGTCCAGCGGCACCAGCAGACCCGCATCCACCACCGGTTTCAGCAGGCGGAAAAATCCGGTGGCATCCTTGTCGGCCAGCATGCCGCAGATCAGGGCCACGGGCCGGTTGCCGCGGAATTTCTTCAGAAAAGCCGCCAGCGCCCGGGCGGCATCGGGGTTGTGGGCGACATCCACGACAAACAGCGGGTCGCGCAGCACTACCTGGCAGCGGCCGGGCCACCGGGTTTTCTCCAGCCCCGTCCGGATCGCTTCCGGGGGGACCGGCAGCCCCAGTGACGTTCGCATCCATTCCAGCGCCGCTATGGCGATGGCGCCATTCCGGACCTGGAAATCCCCCAGCAGCGGCAGACGCAGCGGCGGCCAGACCCCGTCCGGGGTCTCGACGGACAGCGTCTGGCTGGCCAGGTCCTGGGCCGTCCGCCGGACCGCCACATGGTCTTCGGCGTGAATCAGAGGAGCCTGGGCTTCCCGGGCCCTGGCTTCCATGACGCGCAGGACCACCGGCGACTGCGGGCCGGTAATGACCGGTCGCCCGGGCTTGATGATGCCGGCCTTTTCCCCGGCGATTTTCTCCAGCGTATCGCCCAGAAAGGACGCATGCTCCATGCCGATATGGGTCAACACCGCCAGAAACGGATCCACCACGTTGGTGCTGTCGAGGCGGCCGCCCATTCCGGTTTCCAGCACCGCCACCTGAACGTTCTGCTCCAGGAACCACTTGAATGCCACTGCCGTGGTCAGTTCGAAAAATGTGCCTGGACGCCCGCCCGGCAAGGCGGACTGCTGTTCGTCCGCGCGCTCGGCTTCGTCCAGCAGACGCAGCAGATCCGCATCCGGAATGGGTTCGCCGCCCACGCGGATCCGCTCGCAGAAGCGGATGATATGGGGACTGGTGTAGAGGGCGGTGCGAAGTCCGGCTTCGCGCAGGGCCGATTCCATCATGGCGGAAACGGACCCCTTGCCATTGGTGCCGGCCACATGAACACAGGGCAGGGCCAGCGAATCCACGTCCATGGCCCGCAGCAGGGCCAGGGTGGTGTCCAGGCCGAGCTTGACCTCTTTTCCGCCTGTCCGGCTGTACAGATAGGTCAGCTTGGCATCCAGAATGGGGGCATGCCGACTCATGGAA
>JAHDSS010000110.1 GCA_018432565.1 Kiritimatiellia bacterium | reverse complement strand
GTGCAGATAGTTCTTGCTGCCGGCGGGAACCGTCCGCGAAACCGTATCGGGATCGTCCACGCCGATGTCGTACGTGTCGCCCAGCCAGACCACCGCATCGAGCACTTGGCCTTCCGGGTCGTACAGAATCAGGCCGTCGCCCGATGACAGCATCCCGCTGGGCAGTTCAAAGTCGCTGTTGGCCACGTAGTTGGAGATCTGGCTGACCACGGCGAATCCCAGCGGGACATCGCCGGCGGAGGTAATGCCGTCGTCCGGCACGACGAAGGACGGGAATGTGAAGGTCCAGACCGGCCCGTCCGTGGTGTCGTTGCCGTTGCGGTGCTCAACCTTGTAGCCGGACAGATTCATGCCCGCCGGTGCGATGATCTCGAAGAAATCGTTGGTGTCGGTGCCCTCGCCGTTGCATTGCACCTCGTTGAACATCGGGTAGAGATTGGTGGACGAACCGATCACCGGGAACATGTAGGAGTTGGTGGCGGACCAGTTGGTGTGAACGCCTTCGGGCCCTTCGCAGGTGTAGCGCACGTAGTAATCCAGCACGTCGCCCATTTCCTTGCCGGGCAGCATTTGCGGGGTTGACCAGGCGGAGCCGGTTCCATTGGTCATCGCTTGTTCCATCCAGCTGCCGCCCTGGATGCGATAGACGCCCGTGGCCGTCAGATTCGACGCCAGCAGGTTGGGCGTAATGCCCACCGTGATTGCAAAGCTGTTGGTCGCCCTGGGCGCGGAGGGATTCAGCGCCGGACCTGCCGACACGTAGGCCCCCGCATTGGCCCGCGCCTGGTGCCAGCCCGGCGTCGCCGCGTAGGTGCCGGCGGTGATCGTCCATTCCTGCGAGTCCCAGACGTCAAACGGATCGCTGATGCCGGCGTTGCGCGCCGCCACCGAATTGGCGAAGCTCCACCCGCCGGGCACGGCCCCGATCTGGCCGTACACGTCCGAAACAGAGCCGTTGGGCTTGAGCAGCGCCACCGTGTCGTTGCCGTCCAGCGAACCGATGACCGCCGCCGCCTGCTGCGCCGCCACGCCCCAGTAGGTCGAATAGGCGCTCAGCGAGGCCGCCACGGCATAGGTCGCGCCGCCCGCCAGCGTCCCGGACAGCGCCACCAGGGTCGGATTCGTGGACCCGTTCAAATATACGCCCAGCTGGTAGCCCGTCAGGTCCATCGAACTCGAACCGGTGTTGTTGATTTCCACGTAGTTGGCGTTGGACCCGCTGGAATCATCCACGATCTCGCTCAGGATCGCCACCGGCGTGATGCCCGGCACCACGTCGATCAGGTGGAAGTCCGCAAACAGCATCCGGTGGTCGGAAGCGTCGTAGCTGGTACTGCTCGGCGGGACCGGCCCGGGCTTGTACAGGCCCACGCCTTCACCGTCGAATTCCGCGTTGTAGATTTCGCCCGTCGGGGCACCGTACGCGCTGTTCATGATTTCGTCGCTGAACAGGATGTAGTCGAGGCGGTAGCGGCCGCTTTCGGTCGTGTAGTAGTGCGTCCACGTCAGGTTCGTGCCGGTGTGGATCGGATTGATCCAGCCCATATCGATGGTGGACAGCCGCTCGGTCGGATATTTGCTGTAGGGCAGCGTCCAGCTGGCGTTCGTGTTCCAGGGAATGTCGAACCCGTCGTTGTAGTCCGCCGTCGAATTGCCCAGGCTCGCATACGTGGACTCGTAGTAGGCCAGGTCGAAGTACTCGTTCTGCGACAGGCCGATGTCGTCGTTGAAGTCGCCCATGATGGCGTACTGGACGTTTTCCACCGGATTCGAGGCGACCAGGCGGTCGAAGTACTGGACGATGCGGTACATCTCGAACGCGCGCTGCAGGCGGGCGGACTTGGTGGTGGTGCCGGCCTTGTTGTGCGTCGAAGCCACGTGCAGCGGATACAAGGCGCCGGGCACTTCGATCGTCGCCACGATCGGCCAGCGCATGATTTCCACGGCGTTGGGGTCGTAGTAGGTTTCCTTGATCAGGTCCGTGCCCGTGATGGGATACTTGCTCCAAATGCCCGTCCGCATGGAGTTGTCGAGCGATCCGCCGCTGGACATGGCGTAATACGGATAGCCCAGCTGCGCCGCCAGCGTGATCCACGCCTGCAT
>JAHDSS010000057.1 GCA_018432565.1 Kiritimatiellia bacterium | reverse complement strand
TCGTCGGCTCGCCCAGGATCCGGTACCCATAATCCGACGCGCTGAAATCGCTCATGCTCGCGCTGGTGCTGTTGGTGCCCCGCACCCAGTAGTAGTAATCCTGGTCCGCATCGGCCGACGTGTCGTCATAGCTGGTCGCGTTCGCCGCAGCCGTGCCCACGATGGCGGCAGACCCGGGCGCATCCTCCGTGTTCCGCCAGATGCTGTAGCCGGTCTCGCCGGCGATATCCGTCCAGGTCACCCGGATCTTGTCGGACAGGTTTTCGGTGGCCGCAACACCGGTCACCGTCGCCAGTTTGCGGTAGCCGGAATTCGCCGTGCTCCAATCGCTGGTGCTGCTGCTGGTGCTGTTGGACGCCACCACCCAGTAATAATAGAGCTGGCCGGGGGTGGCGGACGTATCGGCGTAGGGGCTCGACTGCGCGCCCAGCCCCGTCGCCCCCGCCGGCGCCGCGTCCGTGTCGCGGAACACGTGGTAGCCCGTCGCCCCCGTCACCGCGCCCCACGTCACCGTAATGGCCGCCGTGGAACTGCCGTCCGTCGCCGACACACTGCCCGGAGGCGACAGTCTCCGGTAGCCGCTGTTGGAATCGCTGGTGGTGCTGCCGCCGGCGTTCGTGGCCGTCACCCAGTAGAAGTAAAGCTGGCCCGGAACCGCCGTCGCGTCGTTGTAGGTCGTCACGCCGGCGGCGTTGGTGTAGAGCGCCGTCGCGGTCGCGTAGGTATCCACCGTGTTGCGCCCGATCACGTAGCCCGTTTCGCACGACACGTCGCCCCAGCTCAGCGCCACGTGCGCCGTCGCCGTGCCGTCGGATGCCGTTACGACCGGCTTGCCCGGCGCGCCCGGCGTGTGGGTCACCACGATCGTGTTGCCGCTGGCCGACACCCCGAACGTCCCGCCGCTCGCCCACTTCGTGCCGATGGACATGTTCGCCGCGTTGACAGAACTGCCGCTCATGATCGTCCACGAGTAGGAATCGCACGCGCTGAACCCGCTCGGCGCCGACGTCGGCAGATTGATCGTCAGCGCCCCGCTGGCCGACATGCTGCCCGTCGCCGCAATCTTGTCGCAATCCGTGCTGGTGGTGCTCTTGATGTCGCACGTGTACGTGCCAACCAACGAAGCCGCGCCGCTCACGTTCAGCGTGCCCGCCGCGCCATTCGCATTGCCGGGGCTGACCGTCGAACCACTCTGCATCGTCAACGCCCCAACCGTCCCCGCGCCCGCCAGCGTCGCGCCGCTGGCAACCGTCACCGCCGAACTGTCAATTTTGCCGCTCACCAGCAGCGTCCCCGCGCTCACCGTCGTAGCGCCGCTCTGGGTGCTGGCGCCCGACAAGGTCACCGTCCCCGTCCCCTGCTTGGTCAGGGTTCCCGTACCGCTCAGCACGCCCGCATACGTCCCGTTCCCGCTCTGGTTGAACACCACCGCTGAATTGTTCGTGATGTTCCCCTGCAAACTCGTCGTCGTCCCCTCCAGTGTTCCAGCGCTCACCAGCGTGCCCAACGCATAGGTGTTCGCCCCCGACAAAATCATCTTCCCCGCCCCCGCCTTGGTCAGCCCGCCG
>JAHDSS010000413.1 GCA_018432565.1 Kiritimatiellia bacterium | reverse complement strand
GCCTCCCGCGACAACGCGATGTCCGACCTGACCTACACCCTGGCGCGCACGATGATGTGGGCCATCCCGATTCTCGGCTTCATTGGAACGGTGCAGGGGCTGAGCTCGGCCGTCGGCGGGTTCGGTGACTTCCTGTCGGGCGCCGCCGACCTCGCGGCGATCAAAGGCGCCATCGCCGACGTCACCATCGGCCTCGGCGTGGCCTTCGACACCACGTTCCTGGCCCTGATGCTGGTGACGATCATTCAGTTCCCCCTCAGCTCGGTCATGCGCCGCGAAGCCACGCTGCTGGGCGAGATCGAGGTGTACATTGACGAACATTTCGTCTCGCGCCTGCCGTCGGCCGAGCAGCAGGCCGTCGTGATCGAAAACCTCGAAGACTCCATCGAGGCCGCCTTCCGCCGCTACATTCCCGACCCGGACCGCTATGAGGAGGTCTTCACCGAATCCATCGAAAAGGCCGGAACGGTGGTGGAAAAACAGTTTGAATCCTTCACGCAGAAGTACGTGGACGCCCGCAAGCAGGCGACGGACGACGAAGTCCAGGCGCTGGCCGGCGCGCTGGAAAGCGCGCATCTGAAGGCGGCGGAGCTGGCCAACCAGTACGCCCGCAGCGCCGACGGCATCCAGAGCGCCCTGGGCGACAGCCTGGCCAAGGCGGCCCGGGCGGCCGGCGACGTGGCCAAACAGGTGGATACGATCGCGGATCTCGGCGCGAAGATCAAGGAGCTGCTCCAGGTCGAGCAGGCGCTCGAACGCGCCGTTGCCGGCATCGCCGGGGCCGACGAATTCCAGAAGACCTTCGCCCAGCTGCGCGAGCATCTGGCGACCACCGACGAGTTCTGCCGCCGCCTGAGCAAGCCGCGGGTCATTACCCTGCACGAAGAAGTCGTCACTTGAACCGGAGGCGAGGGGAGAGGCCGGCCATGCGGAGTTGTTTCCGAGCACGGATCTTCCTGATGGCGGGGTGTGTCGCACTGGCCGTCCCGCCCGCCGTCCGCGCCCAGCAAGCCGCCCTGACTGTCCGCCCGCTGGCCGAAGGCCTCCAGCGGCCGCATGGCGTGGCCATTCATCCCCAGACCGGGGACATCTACGTTTCCGAGCGGGGTTCCGGCCGCATCGTGGTGCTGCGCAACGGCCGGCCCGAACCGGCCCTGGCGCCGGGCTGGACGGTGTCCGAAGACCTGCCGCGCTGGGCCATTTCCGACAGCATGCCGCTCAGCGCCTGGATGTCGCCGGCGCTGAATCAGCCGGGGCCGATCGCGTTCTCGACCAACGGCACCCTGTTCGTGGCCGAGCAGACGCCCCAGGGGCGCATCCTTGAATTCAGGCCCGACGCCCAGGGACTTTACACCCAGGCCATCGCCGTGCCGGTGCCCTGGCTGGACCAGGAGTTCCAGTGGCGCGACCTGCAGGTGGACGCCCTGAACCGCCTGTTCATCGCCGGCGCCGACGAGGTCGGCTCCGACTTCATGAAATTCGGTTCGGCGCTGGTCCGCGAAGCCAACGGCGACTGGTGGGTGATTGATTTCGGTCCCTTTGCGAATTTCGGTCCCTTCGCCCTGTCCGCGCGGGAAGACGTGATGGTGCTGGGCGACCGCAACCGGGGCAAGCTGTCCTGGTGGGAAGTGCATCGCCACATCATGCTGGGCGGGGTGCCGGACAGCACCGGGCGCGCCGAGCTGCAGGCGCTGGCCCTCTATCCCGACGGGGCGTTTATCATCGGCCAGCTGGATGCCCCCGGGCAGGCGGTGCTCAAGCGGCTGGATCCGTTCAACTTTCAGCAAACCACCCTGGCCACGGGCTTCCGGTCCATCGGCGACATCGCCATGGACCGTCCCAACGTCCGCTATTACGTCACCGACCCGGAGGCCGGGAAGGTGCTGGAGTGTACGCTTCCGGCGTCCGTGCGCTTCAACGAAGTGGCCATGCGCCAGATCGTCCGCGGGGTGGACGGCATGATGGGGGTGACCGAAGAAGCTCCCGCCTTCCTGGGCAATTTCTTCGAACAGCTGCAAAGCGCGGCCCAGGATCTGCTGCCGGAGGATTCCACCCACACGATCCAGTTCAACCTGAGCGACATCGCCGGCAAAATGCCGATCGTGGCCGGCCGCATCCGGGCCGCCGTGGAAGTGGCGGGCGCCGAGGAGGATCCGATCGAGCAGGTCGAATTCTTCCTGCTCTTTCCCAGCAAGGTGGTCATGACCGACGTGGCGGTCAGCCCGAGCATGAGTTTCTTTTCGGCGCGCCGCAAGAGCGGGAAGGTCGAGCAGACCAAGCCCCTGTTTCAGGGGGATGTCGGCGTGTACCGCCTCTCGGGCACCAACGTGTCCCGTGTCGCCTCCGCTCCCGGCGGCCTCCACATTCCCATCGTGGTCTGCGGCCTGGACGAAGCCGACGGCGGCATTTATGTGAACCTGTCGTTCCTCGGCGCGGGCATTTACGGCGACTATTACCTGACTCTGTTCCAGGGGCCCCGCGAGCAGACCGCCAAGCTGGTCGTCAAGTCGCCCACGTCGGAAAGCGGCAACATTACCTATGAAGCCTCGTTCATGGATGAAGTCACCATCGAGGGCATGGACGGCTCCGTGACGCGCGAGCAGGTCAGCAACCTGCTGGTGGCGGGATTCGGGGCCGGCGGCGGGGTGAACCGCTCGGTCGGCTGGCTGCGCCTGGGCCAGTTCCCCGCAGCCATGACGGTGTCCTTCGGGGACGTGGGGGACACCACCCTGACCGGCGCGGCCAGCGGCATGCGCGACATCGTCGAGCAGAAGCGCGTGGAAATGAGCCTCGAAGCCGCCAGCGAGATCCAGGGACAGGAGCCGGAGATCGTTCCCGGCGCCGGGGGAGAGACCGAAGCGCCGGCGCCGGACGCCGCGCCGGCCGGGGAGACGGCGCTGTGAAAAACGTCGAGTGCGACACTTCCGGATTCCAGAACATCGTGCTGATGCTCATCGGCGTGCTGATGATCCTGCTGATCAGCAACGTGCTGACCATCATCAGCAACCCGGAAAACATCAAGATCGGTTCGGTGGTGACCGGGGCGGTGTATGACGAGGACGAAGCGGAAACGACCTTCATGCCGCCCAAGTTCCAGAACCTGCGCCAGGATCCGGTCTACATTGACGTGCACGCCGACCGTCTGATTCTGGTGGAGGAGGGAAAAGAAATCCTGGCGCGCGACCTCATGTTCGAGGGCAACGAGTTCGAAAAATTCCTGGGCGAGGTCGAACAGATCAAGTCGAGGCGCTACATCGTGCTGCTGCTGCGGCCGGACAGCGCCGTGTTCCAGCGCAAACTGCGCCAGATCATCCGCGACCGGGAGATTGACGTGGGATTCGAACCCTGGGAAGCCGACCGGCCCATCGTGATCGAAAGAAGGGCGGGGTAGCGATGGCCAAGGGTCCAGAGCTGGATTTGAGTTCCTTCACGGACATCCTCACGTGCATCCTGGGGATTCTGATTCTGATCATTCTGCTGACGGGTATTGATGCCTCCCAGATCCAGGTGCTGGTGTCCACGCCCAAGGAGCACACCGGCGATGACAAGAGCCCGGTGTTTTTCGAATGCCGCAACCAGAGCCTGTTCCATATTTCCCTCGACGGCATCAAGCAGGCGGTGGATGCCAAAACGGAGGCCATCCGCGAAAATGTGCAGAACAACGAGGCCGAGTTCCTCAAGGCGGCGTCCCAGACCCAGATGGAAATCGAAGGCCAGCGGCTCGATTATACCTACGCGTTGATGGGGCGCTACGTGCTGTTTCCCATCCCGGAGGCCAGCGGCTACCAGTTCGAAAAGTTTCTCGAAGAGACCGACGAGATGTGGTTCGGCTCGCGCCTCGCCGCGCTGGATCCGCAGACCCAGTTCATCTGCTTTTTCGTCCGGCCCGACAGCTT
>JAHDSS010000018.1 GCA_018432565.1 Kiritimatiellia bacterium | reverse complement strand
TTGACGTTCATGGGACCCGCCCGGCGGGCTCCTTCGCTTCGATCAGCACGCGGAAACCGGCATCCCGCCCGCGGTAATCCGCCGGAAAGACCTGCCGGCGATCCACCCGCAGCCGCGCCGGATCTCGCTCCGGCCAGGCGCCGCCGCGCGCCGCCCGGATTCCGGGCGGATCTCCGGGAGCCGGTGCGCACCACTCATAGACATTGCCGGCCATGTCGCGCAATCCAAATCCGTTGGCGGGATAGGCGCCCCCGCGCGGGGACGGTCCCGGGGCATCGAACTGCGCCAGCATGGCCGGATTTCCACCCCAGCCCCAGGGATAGGGCGCGCCATCCACGCCGCCGCGCGCCGCCGCTTCCCATTCGGCATCCGTCGGCAGGCGCACCGTCCGGCCGAGGCGCCCCGACAGCCAGCGGCAGTAAGCCTCCGCTTCGGCCGGCGTCACCTCCGCCACCGCCTGCCGCCCGGAACCCCGCCGCACCGCATACCGCCCCTCGCCGCGCCGCTCGATCTGCGCACCGCCCGGATACCCCGCCACCCGCTCCGCATTCAGATACGCCGCAAACTCCCGGACCGTCACTTCGCATCGCCCCATCCGGAAGCCCCCCGCCGGCCCGTGGCGGGTGTCGTGTTGCGGAATCTCGACTCCGGGCGGGCCGGAGCATCCGGTGCACGCCAGCAGAATCAGTCCGACCGCCATTCCCACGCGCTTCATGGCCGCTTTGTAACGCATCCGCCTTTGACATTCCACTCCGAAATCCCCATACTGTCCCCCGAAAGTCAACCCGACGCGAAAGGTGGCGGCAATGGAAAAGCGCAAATCGAAGTCCATCGGCTACGGCATGTTTACCGGCATCTACGGGGTTCTCGCCCTCGGTCTGGTGCTCGGCATCCTGATCGGCATTCCCCTGCGCCGCATCGAAGGCTGGGAGGGCTCCCTGTCCGAAC
This sequence comes from Kiritimatiellia bacterium, assembly GCA_018432565.1. GTDB lineage: Bacteria > Verrucomicrobiota > Kiritimatiellia > CAIQIC01 > Lenti-01 > JAAZFE01. The sequence goes on along the minus strand of JAHDSS010000018.1, from coordinate 1,046 downwards.
TCGCCGCGCTGCTGGCCGCCGGCATCGGCCTCGCCTACATCCTGCTGGCCATCGTGGAATGGTTCCTGCAACTGAGAGCGCTGTCCGCCAATCTCCTGCCGGATGAGCTGGATCTGTCCGAGCGCGCCGTCGCCACCGAACGCCTGGCCGCGCTCAAGGGCCATTCCCTCCTGCACCGCCATGTCCGCCGCCTGCTCGCCGCGTGGGCGGCCGGCGCCTCCGGCCCCCAGGTCGCCGTCATGGCCTCCAGCCAGATGCAGCGCCTGCTGGGCACCATCGCGGCCGAAACCGGCGCCATCCTGATTCTGCTGGGCGCCACGGCCGGCTTCATGCCGCCGCAGATGCTGCTGACCCTCACCACCGGCCTGATGGTCCTGCTGGCGCTGGTCGCCGTCGCGCGCATCCAGCTCGCCTCCCATCTCGCCGGCTACATCGAATCCAATCTGCTCGCCCGCATCGGCAACGACACCCCCGCCGCCGCCGGCCTCGAATTCGCCCAGACCGTCGGCAAGTCCGTGTCCGACTCCACCGCCGCCCTTGCCAAGGCCCAGACCGCCTTCGCCGAACAGCTCGCCAAGGCCCAGCAGGAGTCCTCCGCCCAGCTGGCCAAGACCCAGCAGGAATCCGCCGCGCAGCTCGCCCAGGCCCAGTCCGAAGCCGCCTCCCGGATCGCCAACGCCCAGCAGGAAGGCTCGGCTCAGCTCGCCAAGGCCCAGGACAAGATCGCCGAACAGCTCGGCCGCGTCTCCGAACTGGCCGGCTCCATTGACAACATCCTCAAGCTCCAGCAGGCCGTCGACGGCACCCTCAAGGGCGTTGCCGTCACCGACGAGTTCAAATCCACTCTCTCCGAACTCAAGCGGCATCTGGCCGAATCCGACGAACTGCTCAGGAACGCGGCCAAACCGCGCACCATCCGGCTCGTGGAGAAGGACAACGAATAGACCGCCCCCCATGGACGGCCTTCCCCCCGCCCCCGGGCCCGCTTCCGCGCCGGGGGCGGATTCGTCTCCGCTGCCGCCCGGCCTCTATCTCGTCGGCACCCC
>JAHDSS010000354.1 GCA_018432565.1 Kiritimatiellia bacterium | reverse complement strand
GCGGCATGGTGGCCTCGGTGGGGGTGCGCAACCGCGCCACGGTGGCGGGCAACATCTGTTCGGCGGTTCCCTGCTGCGACAGCGGGCCCGCCCTGCTGGTGTACGGCGCGTCGATTCATGTCGTCACCGCCCGCGGACGCCGGACGATTCCCGCCGCCCGGTGGTTTGTGGGCCCGCGCCGGACGGCGCTGCCCCGCGGCGGCCTTGTCACGGGCATCAGCCTGCCGGTGGCGAAGCATGCCGGGGCCTTTGCCAAGCTCAAGCGCTACCGCGGCGAGGATCTGGCGCAGGCCAGCGTGGCGGTTCGCGTGGATGCCCGGGGCGGCTGGCAGGTGGCCTACGGGTCGGTGGCGCCCACGCCGGTTCGCGGGCCGAAAGTCGAGCGTCTGCTCAAGGGCGTGAAAAAGCCCGATGCCGCCCTGCTGAAAAAGGCGTCCGCCCTGGCGGAAGCGGAGATCGCGCCGATCACGGACATCCGCAGTTCGGAGGTGTACCGGCGGATGATGGTGGGGGTCATGCTCCGCCGCGCGGTTCAGCTGGCGGTCCGGCGCATGGCGGGCCGCGGCCCGGACTACGGCCTGAACATTCTCGAGGAGGACGCGTGATGCAAGAGATTTCGATTCGGCTGAACGGAGAAACGCGCCGCGTGGCGGTGGCGCCCAATGAAACCCTGCTGGATGTCCTGCGCGGACGTCTCGGGATCAAGACGCCCAAGGAAGGCTGCGGCCGGGGCGATTGCGGCGCCTGCACCGTGCTGCTGGACGGCAAGGCCGTCCGCAGCTGCCTCATTCTGGCCATCGAAACGGACGGACAGTCCGTGACGACCCTGGAAGGAGTGGGGAAGGAGGGCCCCACGGCCCTGCAGGAGGCGTTTGTGAAGCAGAACGTGTTTCAGTGCGGATTCTGCGCCCCCGGCGTGGTGCTGGCGGCTTCCGCCCTGCTGGCGGAGAATCCGCAGCCCGGCGAGCACGAAGTGCGCGAGGCGCTCGCCGGCAACCTGTGCCGCTGCACGGGCTATGAACCCATCATCAAGGCGGTGCTGTCCGTGGCGAAGAAGACGCCCCGCCGCAAGCCCGCAACCCGGAGGAAACGGTCATGAGCCAAAAGAAGGTGGTCGGCACGTCGGCCGTGCGAATCGACGGCCTGGACAAGGTGACGGGCGCGGCCCGCTACGTGGACGATCTCGATTTCGGTCCGGGGCTTTTGCATGCCGCGTTGGCGACCAGCCCCCACGCCCACGCCCGGATCCGGAAAATCGACACGTCGGCGGCGGAACGGGCGCCGGGCGTGGTTCGCGTGGTCACCGGCAAGGACTGTCCCCACAAGTTCGGCCTGTACATGCAGGATCGGGATATCTTCCCGCAGGACCGCGTGCGGTTCGTCGGCGAGCAGGTGGCGGCGGTCGTTGCCGAGACGCCCGAGGCCGCGCTGCGCGCCGTCCGCCTGATTCGGGTGGACTACGAGCCCCTGCCGGCGGTGTTGAGTCTGGGCGAAGCCCTGCGCAAGGATGCCGAGCTGATCCATCCCGACCTGGGCAGCTACCAGCGCGTGCCGTGGTTCTTCCCGCGCGCGGGCACCAACATCGCCCACTGGCGCAAGACCCGGAAAGGCGATGTCGAGAAGGGCTTCCGGCAGGCGGATTTCATTCTGGAAGACACCTACACGGTGCCGCGCTACGCCCACTGCCCGCTGGAGACCCATGCGGTGACGGGGCTGTTCGATCTGGCCGGCCGCCTCACGCTGTGGGCATCGTCGCAGTCGCCGTTCGCCCAGCGCGGCGTGATGGCGGTGGCGCTCAAGCCCTTCGGTCTGTCGCACCAGGACATCCGCATCATCACGCCCTATGTCGGCGGCGGCTTCGGCGGCAAGGCGGGCGTTTCGATGGAGATCATCGGCGCGGTGCTGGCGATCGCGATGAAGGGCCGTCCCGTCCGGCTGCACTGGACGCGGGAGCAGGAGTTCATGAACACGTCGCAGCGCCAGGGCGTGGTGGCCCGCGTCAAAATGGGCGTGAAGAAAAGCGGCGAGATCGTCGCGCTGGAGCACACCCTGCACTGGGATGCCGGCGCCTCCGCCGAATACGGCGCCAACGTGGTGAATGCCGTCGGCCTGTCGGCGACCGGCCCGTACCGGATTCCCAACGTCAAGATCGATTCCGTCTGCGTCTATACCAACATGCCGCCCTGCGGCGCCTACCGCGGGTTCGGCTACTCCGAATTCCACTTCGGCCTCGAGTCGCACATGACCCGCATTGCCCGGGCCATCGGCATGGATCCGGTGAAGATCCGCAAGGTCAATGCGATCCGGGAAGGCGACACCCTGGCCTACGGCGCGGAAATGAATCCCGGCGATCTGGAAGGGGCCCTGGACAAGGTGGCGCGGGCGATCCGCTGGGGCCGCAAGGAAAAAGCCCGGCCTCGCAAGGCGATCGGCAAGGCCGTGGCCTGCTTCTGGAAGGCGCCGGCCATGCCGCCCAACGCGTCGTCGGCCGCCTATCTGAAGTTCAACGAGGACGGCTCGATGAACCTGGCGGTGTCCGGCATGGAGATCGGGCAGGGATTCCTGACCGTGATGGCCCAGGTGGCGTCGGAAGTGCTGACGGTGCCCGTGGGCAAGATCCGCGTCGAAACGCCCGACACCGACCGCAACGCCTACGAATGGCAGACGGTCGGGTCGCACGTCACGTGGAGCTGCGGCAACGCGGT
>JAHDSS010000439.1 GCA_018432565.1 Kiritimatiellia bacterium | reverse complement strand
TTTTCTTGCCCCAGTACATGCGCATGTAGTTGTGCATGCGGCCGGAGCGGAGCAGCTCGGTCTGGGCGGCGTTCCAGCAGGGATCGTGGGTGGCGGCGGCTTCCCATTGGCCGCGGGCATAGAGGAAGTCCCGCTTGTCGCGGCGGTGCAGGGCGAGGGTTTTGCGCGCCCACTCCGGGAGGGCGTCGTAACGGTCGCTGGCGGGCTGGTGCCAGCAGGCGTTGATCGCGAGCTCGCGGCGGACGATGAGCTGTTCGAGAAAGGCGTCGGCGGAGTTGCGCGGGGCGCCGGTTTTGGCGACGCGCAGGGCGATGTCGAGGGAGGAAAGCTGGCCGAAATGCAGATAGGGGCTGAGGCGGGAGGTGGCGTCGAGGACGGGGTCGCTGGCGGACGCGGCGTAATCGGCGAGATGCTGCGACAGAAAGCGCTGGAGGAGGCGGCCGGCGGCGGCGGCCCCGCCGGGCGGATGGTCGGCGGCCGGAACGCTGTCATCGGCGCCGATGGCGCGGCAGAGGGCGCCGGGATCGTCGAGGGAGAGCGAGTCGCGGACCAGATTGAGCGACGGCGTGGCCACTTTGCGCATCCGCGGCCGTTTCAAAAATTGCGGCAGCTTTTTGTGGATTTTGGGCCGTAGGGTGCGCGCGGCGAATTCGGCATGGTCCGAGGCCTCGGCGACGGGGACGATGGCGTCGGTTTCGACCAGGACGAACGGGCAGCGGATGCGTTCGCCGACGGCGCGGCGCCAATTGCGCTGGACGGGCAGATAGCCGACATCGCCAACGAGCAGGGCGGCGTGTTTTGCGAGCGGCGGAAGGACCTCCTCGGGGGCGCCTTTCCGGACGCAGAAGCCGATGCCGCGGGCGGCGAGGCGGTTGCGGGTTTCGCGGAGGCCTTCGAGCATGAAGCGATAGGGACGGGCGTTGGCGTCGGGGAAGGGGGCCAGGGCAAAGGCGGCCAGCACGGGCAGGGCCAGGGTGTTGGCCTGCTCGATGGCGTATTCGAGGGCGTCGTTGAATTCGGCGCGCTGGGCCTGCTGCATCCAGTAGAGCACGTACCGGCCGCGGCGGGGCGCGAGGTCGTTCTGCGGCTGGAGGCGGGCGGGATGGATCACGGGGCGGGCTCCGGAAGGCGGCGGTTTTGCCAGGCGGCGAAGGCGGACCCCGAGAGATTGTGCCAGATGCTGAACAGCGCGCCGGGCAGGGCGGCGGCGGCGGAGAAGTATTTCACCGCGAGAGTGACGGCGAGCCCGGAGTTCTGCATGCCGACTTCGATGGCCAGGGTCCGGCAGACGATGGGCGGGCAGCGGAAGAGCCGGCCGGCGGCGTAGCCGCAGGCCATGCCGCCGAGGTTGTGCAGGCAGACGGCCAGGACCAGCACCGGCGTGGTGGTGGCGACCTTGTCATGGTTGAGGCCGATGATGATGCCGATGATCAGGACGATGGCCGCAACGGACACCAGCGGGAAAACGGGCTGGAAGCGGGCGAGGCGGCGGCCGAGGACGCGGTTGACGGCCATGCCGGCGAGCACGGGCAGCAGGACGATCTGCAGGATGCTGAGGAGCATGTCGGCGGCCGGCACGGGCACGGTCTGGTGCAGATAGAGCCAGGTGAGGGCGGGGGTGGCGGCGACGGCGAGGACGGTGGAGCAGAAGGTCATGGTGATGGACAGCGCGGTGTCGCCGCGGGCGAGCCAGGTGATGACGTTGGAGGCGGTGCCGCCGGACACGCAGCCGACCAGCACCATGCCGGCCGCAAGCGGCGGATCAAGATGCAGGGCGCGCGCAAGCCCCAGCGCCAGCAGGGGCATGAGGCCGAACTGGACGGCCATGCCGAGGGCGATGGGACCGGGCCGCTGGAAGACGCGCCGGAAATCCGCACCGGTCAGCGTCAGGCCCATGCCGAACATGACCAGGCCGAGCAGGGGAACGATTCCGCCCTGGAGGGCGGCCCAGGGGGCGGGGCGGACATAGGCCCAGGCGGAGGCGAGAAGGGCCCACAGGGGGAACAGGGTCGTGACGGCGGACAGCCGGCGTTTCATGGCCGGTGTCCGTTCATGAGTTCCGCTCCCCGCCGCCCAGCCAGGTGCGGAGTCTGTTGTAGCCGACGAAGTGATCCACCAGAAAAGGCACCAGGTACTGGGCGGGCAGGCCGGTAACGGTTTTCCGGCAGAGCCGGTCGCACGTGCGGCACAGGGGAAGGGAATCGAGATCGTGCAGGAGGCGCCGGCGGAGATCCTGGTAGGCCGGGCCGTTCCAGATGTCGGCCAGCGGCTGGCGGGAGGCGTCGCCCATCGGCATGCGGCCCCAGAAATCCTGCGGGCAGGGGGTGACGACGCCGTTCCAGCCGATCACCATGGCATACCACGGGAAGGTGCATTGGGTGAAGGTGCGCGCGGCGGCGGCATCGGGGGGCGCGTCGCCGGCCCAGGCGTATTCCTCTTTTTCGACGATTTCGTTGACGCCGTCGCGGAGCAGGTCGCGCCGCAGCCGTTCGGCGCGCTCGCGGGCTTCGGGGGCGGGGTTTTCGCTACGGAAGCGGATGCGCTCGACGACGACATAGGGCAGGGACTGGCGGGCTTCTCGGCGCAGCCGGAGCAGCCGCCGCACGTTGGCGATGGTCTGGTCGAAATCGGCGCCGACGCGGATGCGCTCGTAGGTGTCCTTTTCAAAGCCGTCGATGGAGAACGACACCAGCTCGGGGGAGGCGGCGAGGATTTCGCGGGCGCGGTCTTCGGTCAGCAGGGCGCCGTTGGTATGGAAGCGGCAGCGGATGCCCCTGGCGCGGGCATGGCGGATCATGTCGGGCAGGCGGCGGTTGAGGAGGGGTTCGCCGCGGTGGTGCAGATAGATGTCGGAGACAAAGGGGTGGGCCTGGTCGAGAACGCGGCGGAACAGGTCCAGAGACATCAGGCCTTTTTCGGCGGGCGGGAGGTCCTTGTTGGGGCACATGACGCACCGGAGGTTGCACGCGGAGGAGGTGTCGAACCAGAGGCGGATGGGCCGGCTGTCCAGCCGGACGCGCCCCGCGCGGTACTCGCGGGCGATCCGCGCCATCCGCCAGGCTTTCAGGGCGAGGTTCATCGGGGGGGCTGGAGCCAGCCGCGCCGGCGGTAGTCGGCGAGGATGTCGCGGATTTCGTCCTGCGGGGTCTGGGCGGGGGCGAAGCCGAGTTCGGCGCGGGCCTTGGCGGCGTTGAAGGAGCGGTCCTTGGTATAGAAATCCACCCGCCGGCGGTAGATGGGCGGATTGATCCGCAGGGGCACGCACAGGGCTTCGCAGAGGGAGCCGAGGGCCTGCATGGGCTTGACAGGGAGGCGGAGCCACGGGGGGGGCACGCCGAGTTCGTCGGCGACGATGCCGCAAAACTCGCGCAGGGACATGGCGCGTTCGCCGGCGATGATATAGATCTCGCCGTTGCGGTCGACGCGATCCATGGCCAGCAGAAAGGCGCGGGCGAGGTCGCGGACATCAATGAAATGGACCAGGTTGGCGCCGCGGCCGACATAGAAGAAGCGGCGGCGGGCGATCATGCGGAACATCTTGCGGGTGCGGGTGTCGCCGGGACCGTAGATCATGGCGGGGCGGATGACCACGCCGGGGAGCCGCCCGGCCCGGAACGCCTCCAGCGCGAGCTGTTCGCCTTCCATTTTGGTGCGCTGGTAGATGTCGCCGGGGTGGTACGGGACGGACTCGTCGGCGGGGGGCTGT
>JAHDSS010000096.1 GCA_018432565.1 Kiritimatiellia bacterium | reverse complement strand
GTGCGGCGGCGCGGAGGCGGGTCCGGAGGGCGTAGGCGGCATCGCCGGCGAGCCAGACGGCGAGCGCCAGCAGGAGGAGAACCGGCACGGCGGCCGTCCAGGGTGGAACGGAGGCGGACACGGTGGGGAGGAAAGGCCCGGGGGCGGCTCAGTCGCCGCCGAAGCGGAGGGTGGAGCCGGCGCTCTTGAGCAGATCGGAAAACCGGGGGGATTCGCTGCGCCGCTCCATTTCCTTCTGGATGGCGTAGTACACGAAGAGCGAGTCGTCGGTGGCGCGGTGGGCGTGCATGCCCTCGGTGGAAATGCCGAACAGGTCAATCAGGTCCGAGACGCGGTGGTTTTTCATGTCGGGATACCAGTTGCGGAAGAGCGCGAGGCTGTCGAGGACGGCGTTTTTGGGCACGGGCATGTCGTTGCGCACGGCTTCGGCGGCGATGAAGCGGATGTCGAAGGGGGCGTTGTGGGCGATGAGGACGGCGCCGTCGATGAATTCCAGGAATTCGGGATAGACTTCGGCGAAGGTGGGCATGCCTTCCAGCATCTCGGGGGTGATGTTGTGGACCTGCTGGACGTACCAGGGGATGTAGCGCTGGGGATTGATGAGCCAGGTTTTTTCACCGAGGTTCTTGCCGTCGCGGACCTTGACGGCGCCGATTTCGACGAGGCGGTCCTTGGCGGGGCTGAAGCCGGTGGTCTCGGTGTCGAAGATCACGAACGTGATGTTCTTCATGTAGGTGTTGGCGCCGGGCATGCGGAAGGCCGGCGGAACCACGGTATTGGAATCCGCGGCCACGGCTGAAAACATGACCAGGAACGAGCATATCCAAACGATATGCTTTGGAATGTGACGCTTCATCAACGGCCTCCTCGCGGTTCCGTTTTTTGTCTCGTTGCCGAATTCCGCCGTTCCTCGGAGCAACTCGCGCACGAAATCCACGAAAGAACTCCGGGCGTTGATGTAAAACTACTGCATGGCATGGGGCGGGTCAAAGCAATAATGACGGAATCATGGAGCGGGTTCACGGCCGGGGGCGGATCACTTGGGGTCGGCGCTGGAGCCGCGCCAATGAAGTTTCTGGGAGAGCAGGCGGAACCAGGAGGCGCCGGGCAGATGGACAAAGCGGACGCTTTCGGCGGCCTTGCGGATTTCGAGGATGTCGCCGCAGCCGAGCCATCCGTGCGAATGGCCGTCCACGGACAGCAGCACTTTTTTGCGGGGATCGGCGACGCGCAGGACGACGAGGCGGTCGTTGGGGATGACGACGGGCCGGTTGCTGAGGGTATGCGGGCAGATGGGTTCGATGACCAGCGCGGGGGTTTCACGGTGGAGAATGGGGCCGCCGGCGGAGAGCGCGTGGCCGGTGCTGCCGACGGGGGTGGCGACGATCAGGCCGTCGCAGACAAAAGAGGCGACGGGATGGCGGTTGACTTCGAGCTCGATCATGGTGGCGCGGGGCGAGGTGCCCCAGCCGAGGACGATATCGTTCAGGGCGCGGGCCTGGACGAGGCGCTTGCGCCGGGGCCCGCGGAGGACGCGGGCTTCGAGCAGGGGGTAGGCGACGGTTTCGCAGGAGCCGGCGGCGACGGCGCGCAGGGCTTCGACGGCATGGGTGTCGGGGACGCTGGTAAGGAAGCCGAGGTTGCCGAGGTTGATGCCGAGGATGGGGGCGGCGGTGCCGTTGAGGGCGCGGACGGACTGGAGCACGGTGCCGTCGCCGCCGAGGGAGAGCAGGAGATCCACGGCCTTGCCGAAGCGGGCGGGGGAGACGACTTTCGCGCCGGGGGCCAGCCGGGCGGTTTCGGGGTCGCAGGCGATCAGGGTTACGCCCAGTTCGCGGGCGGCAAGGGCGAGTTCCGCCAGGGTCGAGGCGGCTGCCGGTTTGGAGCGGTTGGCGATGATTCCGATGTTCATGACGGCTTTCTCCAGTAGCTCAGGAACTCCACATTACCAGCGGGGCCCTGGATTGGCGACTGGCAAATGCCGAGGCCCTCCCAGCCCAGGGTGGTGCCGGCGAATTCCCGGATGCGGTCCACGACATGCTGGCGGACGGCCGGGTCGCGGACCACGCCGCCGCGGCCGACTTCGTCGCGGCCGGCTTCGAACTGGGGTTTGATGAGCGCGACGGTTTCGCCGCCGGGGGGCAGCAGGCGGTCGATGGCGGGCAGGATGAGGCGCAGGGAGATGAAGGAGACATCGGTGACGGCCAGGGACGGGGCCTCGGGGAGATCGCCGGGCTGCAGGTGGCGGGCATTGCAGCCGTCGAGGACCGCGACGCGCGGATCGGCGGCGAGGCGGGGGTGGAGCTGGCACTTGCCGACATCCACGGCATAGACCCGGGCGGCGCCGTGCTGCAGCAGGCAGTCCGTGAAGCCGCCGGTGGATGCGCCGATGTCCACGCAGATCCGGCCCTCGGCGGACAGCAGGGGAAAGCGCAGGAAGGCCTCTTCGAGCTTGAGGCCGCCGCGGCCGACAAAGCGTTCCGGCTGGCGCACGCGCAGGACGCAGTCGAGGGGGATTTCATGGCCGGCCTTGCCGGCGGGGGCGTCGTCCACCAGCACCTGGCCGGCGAGAATCAGCCGCTTGGCTTTTTCGCGGCTTTCGGCGAGGCCGCGTTCGACCAGGAGGACATCGAGCCGGGCGCGCTTCACGTCCGGGGGGCGCGGCGGGCCTGGGCGCCGCGGTACAGGGAAGAGCCGATGACGATCAGGGCGATGGCGCCCATGACGAGCCAGATGATCAGGTCGTATTGCTGTTTCCGGCGCTGGAGGTGCTGGCCTTCGACTTCCGGCGGATCGATGCCCACGCCGGAGAAGACAGACTGGGGCGGGAGTTCGTCGAAGGCGGCGGGGATGGGGGGGCGGCCGGCATTGACCCAGGCGGTGTACCAGATGGAAGACAGGTTGCCGGCGGCGGAACTGTGCGTTCCTGGACGATGCCGGAAGTGAGTTCCCAGAGCTTGAGGTAGTAGGGTTCGGAGTCGGTGCGGCCGTTGGCGGCGCGGGTGGCGACGAGGTCGGCGCGGAG
>JAHDSS010000378.1 GCA_018432565.1 Kiritimatiellia bacterium | reverse complement strand
CCAAACAACCATGCAGGCTCAATAGGGAACGGTCCAGATCGCGAGCGGTCCGGGCTGACGTTCCCCCCGTTTTCTGCACCATTGCCGTTGAGGGCCTGCCATGCCGTTCTGATCCGGGGCGGGCGTCCGGCGTACCGGGGGGCTGGCGATTTTCACATGCTCCCGGGTTCGAAATCATGGAATCAGCGAAAACGGCGGAGACCGAGCCCTCCTCAATGAGGAATTTTGAAGGGTTTTTGCCCCATTATGACGTTTTGGGGGCGTTTTTACTCTGTTTTTGACCCTTTTTCAGGTTTTTTGCCCCGCTTTTTCGTCTATTCCGCCTTGTATGCCGTATTTCGTCGTGTTGTCCACGGCCTCCCTCCCCATCCGTTCGATCCGCTTGATTCGCCATGGGCTGTGGCGAATGGCTCTTCAGGCCCCCCGCCCCTACATGCCGGCGGGGAGCGGCGTGCGCCACTTGGTGATCCAGTAGGGATCCGCGCGCCAGCAGCGGATGGCCTCGCGCAGCATCGCCTGCGCGAAATTCGGCGCCTTCACGATCAGCACGTTTTCGTCGTTGCGGTCCAGGGCCGATCCTGAAAAATTCGCCGACCCCAACACGACGGTTTCGCGATCGATCACGATCACCTTGTGGTGCAGGCGCACCCCCGGCGACATGCGCACGTTGGCGCCCATCGCCTCCAGCTCTTTCGTGTTCGCCCCGGGATGCTTCGCGAGGCCGGAATCCAGCAGGATGATCGCCCGCACCCCCCGCTTCAGCGCCCGGCGGATGGCCTCGGTCATGTCGCCGTCGGTGAACGAAAACGCCATCATGGCGATTTCGTTCGTGGCCTGGTCCATCGCCTCCACGATTGTCCCGCGCACATCATCTTCCGGCGTGAACGCGTTGAGGATCTCCGTTCCGCCGATATCCACCCGCGGGTGCGGCGTCGGATAGGCGAACCGCTTGCCGTGGCGCTTCTCGGCGATCTCTTTCCATTCCATCGTGTAGTTTTCCGCCAGTTCCGGACTCTCCAGCACGATGGCATGGTTGTCGTTGAAGTTCGAGCAGTTGCGGGTGAAGTTGTACGACCCCGTCCAGACGCGCTCGCCGTCCGCGATCATGAACTTGTTGTGCATCAGGCCCGATCGGTTGTGGGCCAGCGTCAGCATGCCCCGTTTCTCCATTTCCGCCAGCTCTTCTTCCACGTCGTAGGCCCGCTCCGCGTTGTCGCGGTCAATGATCACCCGCACCTTCACCCCCCGTTCCTGCGCCGCCAGCAGCGCCTGCGCCACCTGCGGCAGGTTCAGGTCGAACACGCACACGTCCAGGGTCTTGCCGGCGGACTCGATGAACGCCACCAGGGCCTTCTCCATCGTCGGTGACGGCCCCAGGAAGAAATACACCGGTTTGTCGCCGAACCGTCCCGACAGCATGGTCTCCGCGTAGAACGGATCCACCTTGAACTCGAAGGGCGACCCCGCCGCCGCCGCCGCCCACAGGGCCAGCGCCGCCGTCATCCGCTTCCATCTCCGCTGTTTCGGGATGTCCATCCCCGTCACTATGCCACACCCCCGCGCCATCGCAACCCCAGACTCCCCCGAACCGCCCCCGACCCGCCGACACGGGCCTTGACCGGCTTTCCGGCGTTGCGTAATGTTCCGGCCATGTCGAAGTTCATTGCCAGCGCGGCCGGACGCCGGTTTCTCTTCCTCCTCTGCCTGGGCGGGAGCCTGGCGGCGGCGGGCCCCGCCGCGGCCCGCCCCTACGTCGAAACCGCTCCCGAACGCGGGTTCCATCTCTTTACCCGCCCCCGGAAAAAGGATCCCGCCGCCCAGTGGGAATGGGTCCAGTCGCTGGATCGCGCCGGCAAGGCCCGCGCCGCCGCCCGTCAGGCCTATGCTCTCCGCCTGTTCTGGCCCCAGGCCCCGGAAGCTCCCGGCGCCCAGCTGCTGTATGCCCGCCATCTGGACCGCCGCCGCCGCTTCCAGGAGGCCTTCGACGCCTATCAGCACCTCGTGGATACCTATCCCGGACGCTTTGAATTCAATGAGATCATCGCCCGCCAGATGGACCTGGCCAAGGCGATCATGGAGCACCGCAAGGGCAAGTTCCTCTTCATCCCCGGATTCTCCGCCCCGGAACGCGCCATCCCCTATCTGGAGAAGATCGTCCGGAACGCCCCCGAAAGCCCCCTCGCCGCCGAGGCCTACTTCCGCATCGGCCAGGCCCAGGAACGCGTCTATGCGTATCCCGAAGCCATTGACGCCTATTTCACCGCCCTGAACCGCTTCCCCGACAGCGACGTCGCCGAACCGTCCGCCCTCGGCCAGGCCCGCTGCCACATCCGCATCGCCCGGGATTCGCCCGAGGACAACCGCGCCGTCGAAACCGCCATCGCCGCCTGCGACCTGTATCTGCAGCGCCATCCGGACTCCGCGTCCGCGGACGACATCCGCGCCACCCGCCGGGAGCTGCTGGCCCGCCAGGCCCGCACCGCCTTCGACCGCGCCCGCTACTACGACCGCATCCTCCGCCGGCCCGCCGCCGCCCTCATCGAATACCGCGCGTTTCTGGCCGCCCACCCCGATGCCGATCAGGCCGCCGACGCCCGGCGGCGCGTCCAGGAACTCTCCCGGCAGCTGGGCCCCGACGCCCCTCCCCCCCCCGACTCGGAGAACTGACATGAAACGCCTGCCCCTCCTTCTTCTGGCCCTGCTTCTGTCGTCCGCCGGCTGCGTGCAGTACCGCCTCGGCTCCATGCTGCCCCCGGACGTCCGCACCGTGTACATGCCGACCTGCGACAACCAGACCCGCGAACCCCTGATCGAACAGGACGTCACCCAGGCCATCCTTTCGCAGATCCAGATGGACGGCTCGCTGCGCCTGGCCCCCGCCGACACCGCCGACACCGTCCTCGAAATCACGCTCACCCAGTTCTGGCTCGATCCCGTCGCCTACGTCTCCGGCGAAAGCTCCACCGCCAACCAGTACCGCATGAACATCCGGGCTTCCTTCGTCCTCTACCGCCGCGCCGACCGGTCCGTCGTGGCCCAGTCCCCGTCCATCACCGGCTGGTACGACTTCGACTTCGCCGGCGACATGACTTCCTCCAAGGCCGTCGCCCTCCGCCCGGCCGCCGAAGACCTCGGCCGCCGCATCGTCAACCAGATCGTTCAGAACTGGCCGTAAGGGAGTTCCCGTGCCGGCCAAGCGCATCATCCCCTGCCTCGACATCGCCGCCGGACGCGTCGTCAAGGGCGTCCGCTTCGTCGAGCTGCGCGACGCCGGCGACCCCGTCGCCGTCGCCCGCGCCTACGAGGCCCAGGGCGCCGACGAACTCGCCTTCCTCGACATCACCGCCTCCAGCGACGAGCGCGACACCCTCGTGGACGTCGTCCGCGCCGTCGCCGCCCAGGTCTTCATGCCACTCACCGTCGGCGGCGGCCTGCGCACCCCCGCCGACATCCGCCGCATGCTCCAGGCCGGCGCCGACAAGGTCTCCCTCAACACCGCCGCCATTCTGAATCCAGGCCTGATCCGCGACGCCTCCCGGCAGTTCGGCACCCAGTGCATCGTCCTGGCCCTGGACGCCCGCCGCAACACCGGCGGCCGCCCCGGATGGACGGTGTACACCCACGGCGGACGAAACCCCACGGACCTCGACGCCGTCGAGTGGGCCGTCGAAGGCGTCCGGCTCGGCGCCGGCGAAATCCTCCTGACCAGCATGGACCGCGACGGCACCCGCGACGGCTACGACCTCGAGCTAACCCGCGCCATCGCCGACGCCGTCCCCGTTCCCGTCATTGCCTCCGGCGGCGTCGGCACCCTCGACCACCTCGCCGACGGCATTCTCCTCGGCCGCGCCGACGCCGTCCTCGCCGCCTCCATCTTCCATTTCGGCGAATTCACCATTCCCCAGGCCAAGGCCCGTCTCGCCGCCCGCGGCATCGAAGTCCGCGAGCCCTTCGTCGCTCCCGGCGAATCCCGTCTGAAAGGAGTCCCCGCATGAAAGAACTCGAAGAAGGCACCGCCCTCACCCTCGACTTCCAGAAGCTTTCCAAGGCCGTCGCCGCCTGCCCCGGCGTCATTCCCGTCGCCGTCCAGAACGCCGACACCCGCGAGATCATTCTCATCGCCTACACCAACGAAACCGCCCTGAAAAAGGCCGTTGCCGAGCGCACGGCCATCTTCTGGAGCACGTCGCGCAACGAACTGTGGGAAAAAGGCAAGACCTCCGGAGAGACCTTCGACCTGCTGGACGTCCGGGTCAACTGCGAACAGAATTCCCTCGTCTATCTCGTCCGTCCCCGCCGCGGGGGCATCTGCCACACGAAAAACCGGCAGGGCGAACCCCGCAACTGCTATTACCGCCGGCTCGACTTCGACACCGGCCGGCTCGTCAACCTCGATCCCTAGACCCCCGTGAGCGCGCACCCTCCATCCGGCCCCGTCGATCCCCAGCGCGCCGCCGCCAACCGGCGCATCGGCGTCTTCATTGCCGTTTTCGCCCTGCTGCTGGCCGGATCCATCGCCCTGGTGTTGCGCGAGGAAAAGCGCCGCGGCATCCTGATCCAGCCCACCCCCGCCCCGGAAACGCCGGCCGTCCCCGCTGCGCCCCCGGCGCGCGCGACACCCTCCCCGTCGCCCGCCGCCCCGGCACGCCCCGCCGCCCCCGCCCTCCCCGCCTCTCCCGCCCTGCAGGAATCCGACCGGATGGAAGACGCCATGGCCGCGTTCCGGCTGGCCGGCGAACACCTCAACGCCGGCCGCTTCGACCAGGCCGAGGAACAGGCCCTCGCCGCCCTCCGCGCCTACCCCCGCATGGCCGCCGCCCAGCGCATCCTGGGCCTGGTCTATCTCCAGCAGGGCCGCATGGACCGCGCCATCTCGGTCCTCGAAACCTCCCTGCGCACCGAACCCTTCCACCCCGAAGCCCTCACCAATCTCGCGTTCGCCTACCTCCAGGCCGGCAACCCCGGGCTCGCCCTCGAACTCATCGAAACCTGCCGCCGCCTCCACCCCGACTACAAACCCGCCCTTCTCCAGCACGGACTCATGCTCCTGGCCGACCCCGATTCCACCGAAGCCGTCGGCGTGCTCCGCGAAGCCGTCGACGCCTTCCCCGGCCTGCCCGGCCCCCGCAACAATCTCGCCGTCGCCCTCGCCCGCGCCGGCGACCGCGAAGGCGCCCGCGAACAGCTGACCGCCATCCTGGACCTCGATCCCGGCAACTTCTCCGCCCTGTTCAATCTCGGCGCCCTCCACGCCGCCGAAACCAACGCCCCCGCCGCCATCCCCTGGCTCCGACGCGCCATGCAGCAGACCAACCCCTCCGAATTCCGACGCTATCTCAACGACCCCGATCTCGCCCCCATCCGCGAATCCCCCGAGTTCGAAGCCTTCCTGCTGGAACTCGATCCCGTCCTTCCCGCCCCGCCCCCGCCGCCCGGCCTCGGCCCGTAATCCCTCCCGCCAACAGCGCGCAATCCCCCGTTTTTCCGGATTTTCCATGGCATGGAAAACCGCGCGGAATTTTTTCCATGGCGTGGAAAATCCGGATTTCCGCCTCCCTCTTTCCTCCCCCGTCAACCGGCCTACGGCGCCGGATTTCCGATCCAGACCGCCCGGTTGGTGGCCGGATCGGACAAATCCCCGCCCAGCGACCACAGATAAAAAGTCACCTTTGAACTCTTCATGTAGTGATAGGCCATCCCCCACGGATCCACCAGATTGGTCAGCGAATGATTGGCGTCGGTCAGCGCTTCTCTCAGGTCCTCCAGATCTTCCGCGGTATCCCCCGTCAGCCCCGGCACCTGGCCATACTGCATCTGGTAGTCCGTCACGAAACTCTCCAGCTGGCTGATTTCCGCCTCCGCCTTGCT
>JAHDSS010000558.1 GCA_018432565.1 Kiritimatiellia bacterium | reverse complement strand
GGCGCGCCAGAACGCGGCCGGCGAATTTGCGCGCACCGACACCACCGGCGGGACCTATTCCCAGGCCATCTGCGTCTATGCCGTCAGCGAAGCCTACGGCATGACGCGCATCCCGGCGCTGCGCCCCGCCATGGAAAAGGGCGTGCAGGTTCTGCTGGACGGACAGCAGGCCGGCGGCGGATTCGACTATCGCTTTGCCAAGGGCGGCCGCCGGGACACCTCGCTGGGCGGCTGGTGCATGCAGGCCATGAAGGCCGCATTCATCGCCGGCGCCGGCAATCCCGGCCTCAAGAACGCCATGGATCTCGCCGCCGCGGATCTGAAGGGCAGCCAGCGCGACGACGGGCGGTTTGCCTACACCGACCGCGGCAGCCACTTCACCGACTCCATCACGGCGGTGGCCGTGCTGGGTCTGCAGCTGTCCGGGCATCACCGTTCCCCGGCCGTGCGCCGCGGCCTCGACGCCCTGCATGCGGCCCGCTGCGACTGGCGCAATCCGCCCGCCTGGCCCATGTATGCGTGGTATTACATTTCCCAGGCCAAATTCCACCAGGGCGGCGGCAGCTGGCAGAAGTGGAACAACGAGTTCGCCCCCGAATTCATCCGAAGCCAGAACGAGGACGGCAGCTGGGTGTCCGCCGGCCTGGCCCTGCGGTCCGGCATCACCGGCCGCGAAAACTACCACCCGGTCTATTCCACCACGCTGGCCGCCCTGACCCTGCAGGTCTATTACCGCCTGCTTCCGACCTTCCTCCCGGTCGAGGAACAGCAGATCGTCGTGGAATCATCCGACGACATTCCGATCCAGGTGCTGTAGGCCTCCGGCCGGGCGCATCTGCGGGTAGGTGTCGCCGGAATTGGCCCTCGTATCGCGGGGCTCCCGTCCCGCGCGGATCCGTCCACCCGCACGCGACAGGAGCCCGGGTCGGCGCCCTGGGCCACAGCCCAGCCGGGATCCGTTGTAGGCCGGGGCGGTGACCCGGCTGGATCAGGAGATGATACGGTGCGTGGGGACGTTTTGAAGGGGGGGCTGTCATCCCGAGCGTAGTCGAGGGATCTCGGCCTGGTCCCGCAGGCTGGCCATCGGGACTGTGCCCGGATTCCGCGGCGGCGGGACAAGTGATTTCGACTCCGGCGCTTCGCGCCTACGTTCAATATGACCCCAAGGATGCACCGAATCGCAGATGCGCCCCTTCCGCCCGCGCCCTGAAAAAGGTCTCCTGTTTCCGGCCCGGGTTTGGTACAACCAATCCCCATGTCCGAACCGTCCGCCATCCGGGTGCTGTCCGACGCGGTGATCAACCAGATCGCCGCGGGCGAGGTCGTGGAGCGTCCGGCCTCGGTGCTGAAGGAACTGGTCGAGAATTCCCTGGATGCCGGCGCCTCCCGGATCGAAGTCGAAGTGGTGGACGGCGGCCGGCGCCTGGTCCGGGTGCGCGACGACGGCGCCGGCATGGATCGCGACAACGCCCTGCTGTCCATCGAGCGCCATGCCACCAGCAAGCTGCGCGAGCTGAAGGATCTGGACTCCATCGCCACCATGGGCTTCCGCGGGGAGGCCCTGGCGGCCATCTCGGCGGTTTCGCAGTTCACCCTGGCCACCAACCGGGCGGACTCCGCGGCCGGCACCGAAATCCTGGTCTTCGGCGGAAAAATCCAGGACGTGCGCGACGCCGGCGTGCCGCCGGGCACTGAAATCGCCGTGCGCAATCTGTTTTTCAATGTGCCGGCCCGCCGCAAATTCATGCGCACCGCCCAGACGGAATTCACCCATGTGCGCCAGGCGTTCCTGCTGGAGGCGCTGGCCAACACCGGGGTGGCTTTTGTCCTGCGGGCGGACGACGAAGAGGTGTACAACCTGCCGGCGGCCCGGGACCTGCTGGAGCGCATCCGCGACCTCTACGGCGACGAGGTCGCCGCCCATCTGCGGCCGATGCAGTTCGGCAACGGGGTGGTGGAGATCGGCGGCTATGCCGGCGTGCCGCCCTTCAGCCGTCTCGATCGCGAGTGGCAGGTCATGTTCATCAATGGCCGGCCTTCCGGGTCGCCCGTGCTCAATTTCGCCGTGCAAAGCGCCTACCGAAGCGTGCTGGCCGGCGGACGGTTCGCGCCGTTGTTCCTGCAGATTACGCTGCCGTCGGATCTGGTGGACGTGAATGTCCACCCCGCCAAGAAGGAAGTCCGGTTCCGTCGCCCCACCGAAGTGCGCGATGTCGTCATCGAAGCCATTCGAATGGCCATCAGCGGACCGGACCTGCCGGGCAGCCGCATGCCGGAACGCTCCCGCGAACCGGCGGCGGGTCTTTCGCGGCCGGCCCCCGCGCCGGATGAAACCGGCCGGCCGGCCGAACCCCCGGCGCCGTCCGCGCCGCCTCCGGCGCCCCCGGTGGCGGTCGTGCAGCCCCGTCTGGACTGGGCGCCCCCTTCGTCGCCGGCGCAACCCGGCGAAGAAACGGCAGGCAGCCCGTGGGGCCGCTACCGCCTGCTGGGACGGGTAGGGGAAGGCTATGTCGTGCTGGAAACCGATCAGGGCCTCGTGCTGATGGATCCGCGCTCCGCTCACGAACGGGTCCTCTACGAACGCCTGCTGGCCGCCGTGGAAAAAGGCGCGGTGCCTTCGCAGGGCCTGCTGCCGCCGGCGACCATTCAGCCATCGTCCGCCCAGGGCCAGGCGCTGCGCAAGCACCTGGACCTGCTCAAACGCATGGGATTCGGCGTGGCGGAATTCGGCTCCGGGACGTTTTTGGTGGATGCGCTGCCCGTCTGGCTGGCGGAGGCCGCCCCGGACCGCCTGCTGTCGGATATCGCCGACGGCCTCATGCAAGGCGGCAAAGGCACCGCCCGGGACTGGGCCCGCCCGGCCATCGCCGCCGCCGCCGGCCGGCAGGCCGTGGGGCTTCAGCGGGAACTGACCGATGCCGAACTCCGCGCGCTGGTTCGGGATCTGGCCCGCACCGAAATGCCCTATACCTCGCCCCGCGGCAAGCCGACGGTCATCCTGTTCAGCACGCGCGAGCTGAACCGGAAATTCGGCCGGGACTGATGGACAGAACCCCCACATCCATGCGCCTGCACATCGGGCTGTTCGGCCGGACCAATGTCGGCAAGTCCACCTTTCTGAACCTGGTGGCGGGGCAGGACGTGGCGATTACCTCGCCCCAGCCCGGCACCACCACCGATCCCGTGGAAAAAACCATGGAGCTGCTGCCGATCGGCCCGGTGGTTTTCACCGATACCGGCGGCGTGGATGACGCCACCGAGCTGGGCGAATCGCGACGCCAGCGGATGCGCGCCGCGCTGCGCCGGATGGATGCCGCGGTGCTGCTGACGGAACCGGACGTCTGGACGGATCACGAGGAGCGCCTGCTCGGCGACCTCCAGGCCGCCGGTGTGCCCGTGCTGGCGGTGGTGGCCAAGACCGACCTGCGCCGGCCGTCGGACGCCTTTCTCGAACAGCTGCGGTCGCGCATTCCCCATGTGCTGGAATCCTCGCCGGACCCGGCGCGCCGCGATGCCGTGGTGAACGCCCTGAAAGAGGCGCTGGGCCGGCTGGCGCCGGAAGGCGCCTTGCACGTCCCGGACTTTTACGGCGGCGCCCTGCCGGCCGGCGGACTCGCGGTGCTGATCGTCCCGGTGGACATGGAGGCGCCGAAGGGACGCCTGATCCTGCCGCAGGTCCAGGCCATCCGGGCCGCCCTCGACGCCAGGGCCATGGCCGTCACGGTCCGCGAAACAGAGTATGCCGCCGCGCTGGGCAAGCTGGCGTCGCCTCCGGATCTGGTCGTGTGCGACTCGCAGGTCGTGGACCGGATGGTGGCCGAGACCCCGCCCGGTGTCCGCTGCACCACCTTTTCCATCCTGCTGGCGCGCCTCAAGGGCGATCTGCCCGCCATGGTCCGCGCGGCGCGCGTCATCGACGATCT
>JAHDSS010000159.1 GCA_018432565.1 Kiritimatiellia bacterium | reverse complement strand
TGCACAAACGGAGCGGGTTGCTATGCGAGGCCCTTTGTGCGAGGGCCATTTTTGCAGGCGGGCGCAGGGGGTGGTACAGTGAAAGGTCATGGAACGATCGCTGCAATGGATGGAGACGGTGCTGATCCGCACGTGGGTGGTGCTGGGCGAGATGGCCCCCTGGGTGCTGGGCGGGTTCGCCGTGGCCGGGCTGCTGTCGCTGTGGTTGAACCCCCGGGTGGTGAGCCGTCATTTCGGGGGGGGGCGGTTGAGCGCGGTGCTGCGGGCGGTGGCGCTGGGCGTGCCGCTGCCGGTCTGTTCCTGCGGCGTGATTCCGCTGGGGGCGTCGCTGCGCCGGCATGGCGCGGGCAAGGGGGCCACGGCGGCGTTCCTGATGAGTACGCCCCAGACCGGCGTGGACAGCATCGCCGTCACCTATGGATTGATGGGCGGGCTGTTTGCCGTTTTCCGCCCGCTGGCGGCGCTGATTTCGGGCGTGGCCTGCGGCTGGGCGGTGGAGGCCGTTGACCGGGACAGGAAAGAGGACATTCCGCTGCCGGAGCCCGAGCTGGAGGAGAACGGGCGCCCGTGGTGGCGGCGGGCGTTCCACAGCGGATTTGTCGTGCTGCCGCGTTCGGTGGGCGGCGCGCTGGTGGTCGGGGCGCTGGTATCGGCGTCCATCATGACGCTGGTGCCGGAGAATTTCATTGCCGAGCACATTTCGAATCCGCTGGCGCAGATGGTGCTGACGCTGGCGTTCGGCATACCGGTATACATTTGTTCCACGGCGGCGGTTCCGTTTGCGCTGGGGCTGCTGGCGGCGGGGCTGTCGCCGGGGGCGGCGATGGTGTTTCTGATCGGGGGCCCCGGCGTGAGCGCGTCCACGCTGCTGGCGGTCTGGCGCCTGATGGGGCTGCGGAGCACCCTGGTGTATGTCGGGGTGCTGTCGGTGTGCGCGATCGGATTCGGCCTGCTGGTGAATGCCTGGCTGCCGGCCGACTGGCTGCCGCCGGGCATCCGGATGGTGGCGCATCATGCGCACGGCGGGGAAGGGCTGGCCTGGCGGCTGCATCTGCAGGCGGCGCTGCTGCTGGCGGTTGTCGCCGGGGCCCGGTGGCGGCGCTGACCCGGAAATTATCCGGGGGTCGAAGGCACTTGGCGGTTTTCAATCCGGCGTCCTTCCGGTATAAGGAGGACAACAACCGGAGGCGACACATGAGCGAGATTAACGTGCGGCAGGCGACAGCGGCGGAAGCGGGCCGGATTGCGGGGTTCAACCGGGCGATGGCGATGGAAACGGAGGGGCTTGCGCTGGACGAGCAGACGGTGGCGTCGGGGGTGGTGGCGCTGCTGGGGCATCCCGAACGCGGCTTTTACCTGGTGGCGGAGATCAACGGCGCGATGGCGGGATGCATCAAGGTTCATTTTGAATGGACGGCCTGGCGCAACAAGATGTTCTGGTGGATCGGCAGCTGCTATGTGAAGCCGGAATACCGCGGCTGCGACGTGCACGGGGCCATCTACCGGAAGCTGGAGGAACTGGCGGCGCGGGAAGGCAACATCTGCGGCTTCCGCAGCTATGTCCACCAGGACGATGTGCAGGGTCAGCGGGTGTACCGCGGCCTGGGGATGGCCGAAAAGCAGTTCCTGGTCTTCGAAGACATGCGGTAGGCCTCAGAAGGTCCGCGAGGCGCGGTGGAGCGTCTGGCGCTCCGCGCGGGTCAGGGATTGAATGCCCCGGGCGCTGATTTTGTCGAGGATGCGGTCCACTTCGGCCTGGTCGGGAGGGGGGGGGGAGGCGCGGGGCGCGGCGGGGCGCTGGGCGACATAGTCCCGGAGGCGGCTCCACAGCCGTCGCAGGTGGGTGCTCTCGAAGAGCTGGTCAATGTACAGGAAGCCGGCAAAGGCGCCGGCCAGGTGGGCGGTATGGGCGATGCCGGAGGCCTGATCGCGGCCGGCGAGCATGAATTCGACGAGGGCGAGTCCCGCGACGAGCTGCCAGGCCATCAGGGTGACGGGGAAAATGAAAAAGACCAGCAGGGTGAGGCGCCGGCGGGGATACAGGGTGGCGAAGGCGGCGAGCACGCCGTAGATGGCGCCGGATGCGCCGACGCACAGGGCATGGGAATGGGGCGAGAGCCAGATCCAGCCCAGGCCGCCGAGCACGCCGCTGAGCAGATACATGGCCAGGAAGTGCCGGGACCCCATGGCGCGTTCCGTTTCGGGACCGAGAAAGAACAGCGTGAACATGTTGAAGAGCAGATGCATGAATCCGCCATGAAGGAACATGTAGGTGACGGGCTGCCAGATCATGCCGCGGAACAGACCGTTGTAGGAAAGCGCCAGCAGCGCATAGAGTCCGTCCAGCCGCAGGAGCCACATCACCAGAAACACGCCGACATTGATTTTGATCAGCGCGGCCACGACCGGCGGCAGCTGGGCGAACAGGCCGGGGGAACCGGAGGAATACGGATGGGTTGAATACGCGCGGTAACTCATCGGGAAGCCATCCTACCGCGGGGCGCAGGGAATCGCCACCCCAAATCCGGATGGCACCTCGGGAGGGGGGAGGGATAAAAAAAGCGCCGCGGCATGCCGCGGCGCTGTGCAGGAGATGCGGATTCTAGTAGCGGTTGCGGCGTCCGCCGCCGAAGCCGCCGCCGCCGTAGCCGCCGCCGCCGCCGCGGGGGCGGTCTTCGCGCGGGCGCGCTTCGTTGACCACCAGGGCGCGTCCGCCGAGTTCCTTGCCGTTCAGCTCGGCAACGGCCTTGTTGGCCGCATCGGCCGAGACCATTTCGACAAACGCAAAGCCGCGGGGGCGGCCGGTGTCGCGGTCCGTGATGACGTTGCAGCTGGCGACATCGCCGAACGCGGCGAACGTTTCGCGCAGATCGCTTTCCGTGGTGTCAAACGACAGGTTTCCAATATACAGTTTCGTAGCCATGTTTCGTATTCTTTCTGCTCCGGGGGATCGTTCTCATGACTGTCCCGACTCGTTCGGGTGAAGATGTCCCCCTGGACCGCCGATGCGGACGATGGACTACCTGCCAACTCAAGCTAACTTTTCTCACCAAGCTTGCGGCAATCTACCATAGGGCGGGGGAATGGCAAGCGGCAATTCCAGGAAATTTTCGGGCGGGGGGGGGAGAAAAAGAGACTGGAGGATGGGCGGGAGGGGCCTATACTGCCGCCA
Organism: Kiritimatiellia bacterium; assembly: GCA_018432565.1. Taxonomy (GTDB): domain Bacteria; phylum Verrucomicrobiota; class Kiritimatiellia; order CAIQIC01; family Lenti-01; genus JAAZFE01. The sequence goes on along the minus strand of JAHDSS010000159.1, from coordinate 12,958 downwards.
TGGAGTTGCAGCAGACGCCATCCGGGAGACGGGATTCAGATGCAGGGCCGGAGGCGCTGCCCCTCGACGCGGCCTCGGCGGGAGCAAGCCTGCCGCTGGCGATCGCGGGCTGGACCCTGACGGATCCCGCGCGGGCGGCGGCGCTGCTGGAAGAGTGGCTGGGGACCGCCGATGAAAAGGGGCGGCTGACTCCCCCGTGCCCGGTGGCGTGTCAATGGGCCGAGCGGGTGATTCAGGCGCTGCCCGGGGGGGAGGCTCTGCGGGTACGGCTGCTGCCGAAGCTGGCGCGCTATCTGGAAGGAGCCTTCGACCGCTACGACACGGGGGGCTCGGCGCTGCCCCTGTGGCCGTCGGCGGAGGAGGCGCTGTTTCCGGCGGAATACGCGCCGGGGCGGTTCACCGTGGATTTGGCCGTGCTGCTTTGGAACGAGGCGGATGCGTTCTGCCGGCTGGCGGAAGACCGCGAAGAGGAATATGCCAGGACGCTGGACATGGCCGAGGGCGAGCAACGGGAACTGGATGTCTGGCTGAAAGAGTCGTTCTGGAACCCGGAAGCGTCGGCGTTTCACCGGATGGAAGACGGCCGAACCGTTCCGGATCTGTCGCCGTGCGGTTTCCTCCCGCTGGCGTGGGGCGGGCGGACGCTGGACATGAGCGAAGGCCTGCGGGCGCGGGCCGCCTGCTGGGAGGCGTCGGCGTGGCCGGCCCGGGCCCGGATCCTGTTTCTGGCGCTGCTGCTGAAGACCCCCCACAACACGGTGGTGGCGCGTCTGCTGCGCGACGGCTTGCCGTCCGGGGCGACGCCGGCGGAAACCGCGGCGTGGGCCATGCTGAGCGGCAACGCGGAAACCGCGCGCGCCGCCTATCTGCGTGAGATTCCGGCGGCGGCGCGCTGGCTGGATGCCCATGGCCGGCGGATGGCGCAGGCCGCCGCGGGTCTGGCGGGCATTCTGCTGCTGGCGCTGCTGGCCCGGGGGGTGGTGCATCGCGAGCGGCCGCCGGCGGCGGATCTGGCGGACATCGAACGGCAGGCGCGCCTGGCCTCCGGGGAGGGACATCATGACCGCGCGGCCGTGCTGTATGGCCGGGCCGCCCGGCTGGGGCGGCCGACCTATTTCCGCTACCGGCAGGCCGGGGAATGGATGCGGATGGGAGAGCCGGCCGAAGCCGAGCGGGTCTATCGCGAGCTGCTGGCCGACACGCCGGGTTCGCCCAATGTGCGCTTGAACCTGGCGCTGGCGGTGTGGCGGCAGGGACGGCGCGAAGAGGCGTTGCGCCTGTACCGGGAATTCGCGGAGGACCCGGCCATGGCGGCGGTTCCGGGCCTGGCGGAACGGGCGCGGCTGGCGGCGGACCTGGCGGAACGGCAGCTGGCGCTGGACCGGGAAGATTGACAGGGGCGGCGCGGCGGTGAATAGTTTGCCCAGCTTTTTGGGAGAGATGCGAATGAGAAAATCAATACCGGGTGGGATGGCGCTGGCGGCGCTGCTGGTTCTGGCGGCGGGCTGCTTCCGCAATACGGTGTCGGAGATGGAGCTGGCGATCCCGGCGATGCGGACGGAGGATTGCGCCCGGCGGGTGCGGGAGGCGGTCGGCACGCTGGGGACCGGACCGGAGGGGGCGATCCAGGAGATCCGGGTGGATGTCGAACAGCGCAAGGCGTGGGTGAAGTTCGACAATGTCCGCCTGGGGCGGCGCAACGTGGAGGTGGCGGTGCGCCACGCGGGCTTTGCGGTCAACGACCTGCCCGCGGATGAAGACGCGCGGGCGAAGCTGCCCCCGGAGTGCCGCGGCGATGAGTAGGCCCTTTGAGTTCCATTGGACGCCCAAGCCGTCCGGGCGGACGGATGTCCGCCTGATGCTGGTCCGGGACGGCCGGCTGCTGGGCGGACCTTCGCTGTCCGGGGGCGAGCGCAAGGCGCTGGAGGCGTGGCTCAAGGCGGCGGAATTCAAGGGCAAAGCCGGAACCGTGGCCTGGCCCCAGACCGTGGCGGGAATTCTGCTGGCGGGGATCGGAGAGGAAAAGGAATTCCATGCGGCGCGCTGGCGGCGGGCGTGGGCGGCGGCCGGTCGTGCCTTGTTCCAGGCGGGCGCCATCCGCCGGGCGGCTTTCGAATGGCCGGTGGAGACGCGCTTCCCGATCGAGACGGCGGAACTGGCGGGGCTGGCCGCCGAAGCGATGGATCAGGGGGCGTATTCCTTTGAACGCTATCGCACCGGGTCCTCCCGCGGGGCCTGCGCCTTTGAATGGACGGGGGCGGCGCTGGCCGCGCCGGCTGTCCGCGAGGCCGTCCGCCGCGCCGAAACGGTATCGGCGACGCTGCGGGAGGTGCGCGACATCGCCAACCTGCCGGCCAACGAGCTGGGACCGATGGAGTTGGCGGCCCGGACCCGGAAGCTGGCGCGTGCCGCGGGACTGACGTGCAAGGTCTGGGACACGGCGGCGCTGAACCAAGCCAAATGCGGCGCCCTGCTGGCCGTGGCGAAGGGCAGCCGCCGGCCGGGCTGCCTGATCCGGCTGGCCTACAGCGGCCGGCGGGGAGGGCGGTTGAAACCGCTGGCCGTGGTGGGCAAGGCGGTGACGTTCGATTCGGGCGGGATCAGCCTGAAGCCCGGCAAGAACATGGAATGGATGAAGTACGACAAAAGCGGGGGCATGGCCGCGCTGGCGGCGGTGCTGCTGGCGGCGCGGCTGAAGCTGCCGCGGCCGGTGGTGGCCTACATCCCCGCGGTGGAAAACATGCCCGGCGGCGCGGCGACGCGTCCCGGCGACATTGTGACGGCGCGAAACGGCAAGACCATCGAAGTGCTGAACACCGATGCCGAAGGGCGGCTGATTCTGGCGGACGCGCTGACGATGGCGGCCGAAGAGAAGCCGGCGGCAATCGTGGACATCGCCACGCTGACGGGGGCGGTGATCGTGGCGCTCGGTCACGAAGCCACCGCGGTGGTCGGCAACGACGACCGGCTGGTGCTGGACCTGATGCTGTCGGGCGAGGCGACGGGCGAGCGCCTGTGGCAGCTGCCGCTTTGGCCGGAATACGACGAGCTGATGAAAGGGGCGTTTGCGGACCTCCGGAACATCGGGGACGGATCGGCGGGCACGATCACGGGCGGTTCGTTCCTGAAGGCTTTCGTGCCGCAGGGGATTCCGTGGGCGCACCTGGACATCGCGGGCACGGCCTGGCTGGAGAAAGAGGCCGCGCACGGGGCGCCGGGCGCCACGCTGGTGCCCGCGCGGCTGCTGGCGGACTGGGCGGCGCGCACCGACTTCGGACGCTGAGGACAGACCGGCGTGCGGTTCCTGCTCGACCAGTTCATGGACCACCTGGTGCTGGAGCGGGGCCTGAGCGAGAACACGCGCCTGGCCTACGGCCGGGATCTGTCGGAATTCCTGGCGTTCGCGGCGCGGCGGGGACGGGGAGGAATCCAGGACGTGCAGCGGCGGGACATCGTGGATTTTCTGATGGAGGGCAAGCAGAAGGGGCTGGCCACGGCCAGCCTGGCGCGACGGCTGGTGGCGGTGAAGGTGTTTTTCCGCCATCTCTCCCGGGAGGGACTGCTGGCGGTGAACGTGGCCGATGCGATGGATTCGCCGCGTCTGTGGAAAGTGCTGCCGGCGACGCTGTCGCTGGAGGAGGTGGACCGGCTGCTGGCGGCGCCGGATCCCTCCACGGGGAAGGGGCGGCGGGACCGGGCGGTGCTGGAGACCTTCTATGCGACGGGGCTGCGGGTCAGCGAACTGGCTTCGCTGACGCTGGATGCGCTGCACTTCGATGCCGACTACATCCGCTGCGTGGGCAAGGGGGACAAGGAGCGGGTGGTGCCGATCGGCCGGCGGGCGCAGGCGGCGGTGAACGCCTGGCTGGAGGACGGGCGACCGGAATACGCGCGGCGCGCGGCGCCGGGCGAACGCGCGGTGTTTCTGTCGCGGCTGGGACGCCCGCTGTCGCGCATCACGGTCTGGCGGCACATCCGCGCCTATGCGCGCCGGGCCGGCATCCGCCAGTCCATCTCGCCGCACGTGCTGCGTCATTCGTTCGCCTCGCACCTGCTGGCGAACGGGGCGTCGCTGCGGACAATCCAGGAGATGCTGGGACATGCGGACATCTCGACCACGCAGATCTACACGCATGTGGACCAGGGGCGCCTGCAGGCGGTGCATCACCGGTACCATCCGCGGGCCTGAAAGAAAGCAAGACGATGGAACCGAACGACAAGACCCCGGCGGAATACGGGAACCTGGAACAACGGCTGGGGTATGTCTTCCGGCAGCCGGAACGGCTGGCGGCCGCGCTGACCCACGGGTCGCATGCGGCGGAGCAGCCGGAGCCGGGGCCGGTGGAGAACCAGCGGCTGGAGTTTCTGGGCGACGCGGTGCTCGGGGCGGTGGCGGCCGAATGGCTGGTGGCGCAGCGGATGGACTGGCGCGAAGGGACGCTGACCAAGGTGCGCAGCCGTCTGACCAACGAGACGGCTCTGGAGCGGGTGGCCCGCCGGCTGGACCTGGGATCCTGGCTGCGGCTGGGCCGCGGCGAGGAACGGGGCGGCGGCCGGGAAAAGCGGGCGGTTCTTGCGGATGCCCTGGAGGCGGTGATCGGAGCGATATGGCTGGATGGCGGGCCGGAGGCCGTCCGGTCCTTTTTCATAAACGCGTTTGCCGAGGAGATCGAACAGGCCCTGGAGGCGGGAGACGAAGACAATCCCAAGGGCGCGCTTCAGGAGCGGATGCAGCGGGAATGGAAAGAGAATCCCCGCTACGAAGTGATGGAGGAGAGCGGTCCGGCGCATCTCCGGCATTTCCGGGTGGCGGTGTTCCGGGGCGATGACCGGCTGGGGGAAGGAACCGGTGTCAGCAAGCGCGAAGCGGAAATGCATGCCGCGCGCGAGGCGCTGGGATCGATGGATCCCCAAGGCGGGGAATAATGGGGTGCGCGGGGGAATCATGTCAGCGGCTTCCGGTGGCTGCCATGATCGTCCGGCAAGGGATGGGCAAGGGCCAGGGCAAAAAAATAAACAAGTAAAACGCTTGAACCCCGCCGGGATTCCTATCTGGTTGCATGATCGCGGGATGCGCGTAATTCACTGGCATGACAACAAGTTAATTCATGATTAGATTTGGAAATAGGGCTTGCAATCTCTCGGGGGTGCAATAGAGTTCGCGCGAATTTGCACCCCGTGTCGGGGGGCAGGAAATCGAAAACAAACGGCTCCGGCCCGCCCCGGAGTTGAAGGAGTGAACATGAAGGAAGTCAAGAAATCATCCGTCCGGAAAGCGGCGCCGAAAGCCGCCGCGAAGAAACCGGTGACCCGCAAGGCCCCCGTCAAGAAGGCGGCCGCGCCGAAGAAGGCCGCCGCGGTCTCGTCGTCCAAGCCGGCCCCGACGCCGGAACAGCGCTACTGCATGATTCAGGAAGCCGCCTATTTCATCGCCGAACGGCATGGATTCAACGGCGACAGCGCCTATTTCTGGTCGCTGGCCGAGGCGGAGATCAACGACCGCCTGGGCTGATTCGGCCCTGCGCGTTTCGCGCGCCCGGCGCCGCAGGTTCTTCCTGCGGCGCTTTTCCATGAGAGGGGCAAAGCGGGAGCGCATCCGGGTTCCCATGAGCTCCCCGGCGGCATCAAACCGCCGGCCGCTGGAGCGGTGACGGAAAGGACGGCGATCTGCAGCCCTATTCCGGGGAGGCGGATTCAACGGTGCCGAAAGAGGGGGCGCCTGCCCAGCGCCCCCCCCCCCGCGACCCGCGGAAGGAAAAATCGCGTAAAAATTGCGAACAAGGGGGTTGCCAACACGGCGCGGGACTGCTAGGGTGCGCGCTACTTGTGTGAAAAACGAGCAGTAAAGGAACTAAGACAATTCTATGCCGACGATCAATCAATTGGTGAAAAAGGGCCGTCATCCGCTGCACGCCAAGCGGAAATCGCCTGCGCTGGACAAGTGCCCCCAGCGGCGGGGCGTGTGTTTGCTGGTGAAGACCATGACTCCGAAGAAGCCGAACTCGGCGCTTCGCAAAGTGGCCCGTGTGCGCCTGACGAACGGTCAGGAAGTCTCGGCCTACATCCCGGGCGAAGGTCACAATCTGCAGGAACACAGCATGGTGCTGGTGCGCGGCGGCCGCGTGAAGGATCTGCCCGGCGTGCGCTACCACATCGTTCGCGGAAGCCTGGACTGCCTGGGCGTGGAAAGCCGCCGCCGCGGCCGTTCGAAGTACGGGGCCAAGACCCCCAAGGCCGCGAAATAAGGCGGGGTGAATCATGAGAAGGCGTAAATCGGAACAGCATCAGTTCGCACCGGACGCGCGCTACGGCAGCGAGCTGGTGACCCATTTGGTGAACATCATCATGAGCCGCGGCAAGAAGTCCACGGCGCAGCGCACGGTCTACGGCGCGCTGGACCAGATCAAGGAGCAGACCGGCGAAGAGCCGATCGCGGTGTTCCAGCAGGCGCTGGAGAACATCAAGCCGAAGGTCGAGGTCAAGAGCCGCCGCGTCGGCGGCGCGACCTACCAGGTGCCCATCGAGGTGCCCTCCGCCCGCCAGACGAGTTTGGCGCTGCGGTGGATCGTGGATTACAGCCGCGGACGCAAAGGCGCCAGCATGCAGCGCGCCCTCGCCCTTGAAATTCTTGATGCCTACAAGAACCAGGGCAATGCGGTCAAGAAACGCGACGACACCCACAAGATGGCCGCCGCCAACAAGGCGTTCGCCCACTACCGCTGGTAAAATTCAGCACCGGCTTTCCGCCGTAATCAAAGGACGCCCAGTTCGGGCGTCCTTTTTTGCTGCCGGCCATTCCCGGGGGGGGGGCAACCGAGCAGGCCTGGCCGGCGCCTGACGGATCATGCGTTCCAGCGAAAACTATACATATTGCAATAACTATATATATGGCAATATGTATAAATTCCGGAGCGCACAACGGCGGAAGCGGGGAGGGGCGGAACGGATCAGGGGGCGGGGGACAGGACAAAGGGCAGGTTGGCCTGGGACTGGCATTGCACGGCGGTGCCGTCGCGGACCACCGCGGTCAGAACATGGGAGCCCGGCTCCAGGGATGACAGGTTCAGCGGATACTCGATGTCATAGGACCGGGCGGCGCCCAGGTGGAAGAGCGCGGTGGCGCGTCCCCGGCCGTCCTCGATCACCAGCCGGTCCGTGCCGGCGCGGCCGCCGATGTACAGGGCCGGGCCGAAGCCTTGTTCCGCGGAAACCGCGAATGCCAGGGGGCGGCCCTGTTCGTCCAGGGGCTGGCGGGCGGTGAGTTCGATGCGGTCGGCATGGGCGTCGGCGGTGATCTGTCCGGCGCCGCCGGCATTGACGGCCCAGGCCAGGCCTGCGACGGCGGCAACCAGATCCTCGCCGGGGGCCACTGCATAGACAAAGCGGTTGGTGCCGACCTGGACAGCCAGTTCGTTGCCGACAGGGGCGAACGGGCGGGCCACGGGGGCATGGTGGCGACCGTCGAGATAGAGGTCCACAAACACCGGGGGCGCGCCGCGTTCATGGGCCTGGACATGGAGTTTCAAGAGCGTCTCGCCGGAGAGCGTGGCGTGGCGGACGGGGGCGAGGATTTTGACGGCAGGCGGGGCGGCAAAGGGGGCGGCGAGGGGATCGCCTGCCCAGAGCCCCTGATAGGGGTTGCGCACGGACATGGCCAGGGCTTCGCCCGCGGTGAATCCCCGCGAATACCAGTAGAACAGCATGGGGTCGGGAAATTTCTCCCGGAAAGCGCAGGGTTCGGAGACGGTGCCGTACGACGCGGTGGCGCCGAGCCGCATCCAGTCCCACACCGTGCTTTGCTTGAGGCAGGGATCGGGAATCATGCCGGCGCAGGACGTGAGGTGTTCGGCGATGGCGCCCGGGGCCAGGACCATTTCGACATACTGGGTGGGCAGGTAGCCCCGGCCGGTCATGTAGCCGAGGACGGGGCGATCCGGAACGGGATCCGATGCGGGCTGCACGGAAAGCCAGTCGGCGCGGTCCAGCAAAGCGAACTGGCGGGCGACGGCGGGATAGAAGCGGTGACGGATGTTGCGGGCGGGGTCTCCCGATCCATGCAGGCAGAAGAGGCCCTCGGGAAAGGACGCGGTGGAGGCCACCGCCCGGTCCACCACCGCTTTGGCGGTTTTGAGGCTGTCTGCGGTGAGCAGGAAGGGGATCGGGGCGTTGGTCTGGTTCCAGCCCGCGCTGGAGGTATAGGCGGTTTCGGCCCCGAAGTACTGGTTGACGGAATTGGAGGCCACATGGCAGCGGGGCGCATCGGGGGTGGGCTCCTTGAATCCGTAGAACAAGGCCGAGGTAATGCCGTTGAAGTTGTCCACCCGCGAGGGGATGTCCATGCACAACACGAGGTAATGGATCTGGCCTTCGAGCCGGTGATTGGCGATGTGGGCCAGGATGGGATCGCGGATCTCGCGTTCGAAGAGCCGGCGCGTGATGGAGGGGGGGCGGGGATCGGTTTTGATGGTGCACAGGTGCGACGGGGGGATGCCGTGCTGTTCGGCGTAATAGGCGCCCAGGGCGCGCGAGTCGCGGCTGGCGCGGTTGACGACCACCAGCGTGTTCAATGGACCGCCCCCGGCGAAGGCCGTTGCGGCCCCCAGGAACAGCGCCAGCGTCAGGTTTCCGGGAAATCGCTTCATTCCGGAACAGTTTGGGACAGGCCGCGGAAAAGTTCAAGCGAGGAACCCGCCCGATGCCGCGTCGGATTCCGCACCGCTCCCGCACAAGCGGCGATTGGGAGTTGCGGTTGTCCGGTCCGCATGAGCCGATGGCGATTCACGGGGGAGGGGGATATACTGGGGGCATGACGGTCTGGCTGAAGGACAGGACGGCGGATGAGCTGCATGAGGCGCTGGCGCCGCTGGGCGTGACGCGGCGAACGGCCCGGCGGCTGCAGGCGGCGGCGGTGCGCCGTGACCTGCTGCCGAGCCATCTGCCGGAGGTGTCGGACCAGGTGCTGGCGCGCGTCCGGGACGCCGTCCGGCTGCCGCGGCTGGTGCTTCGGGACAAACGGGTGTCGGCGCGGGACGGATTTACCAAGTACCTGTTCGAAGGCGAGGGCCAGGGCCTGTTTGAAGCCGTGCGGATTCCGCTGCTGCACCGGGCGGGGAAAGGCCGGTACGTGGTGTGCGTCAGTTCGCAGGTGGGCTGTCCGCTGGGGTGCGCGTTCTGCGCGACGGGGCGGATGGGATTTACGCGGAACCTGGCGGCCTGGGAGATGGTGGATCAGGTGGTTCGCATCCAGGCGGATTCGCGGCACCCGGTGCGGGGCGTGGTGTTCATGGGCATGGGCGAGCCGCTGCTGAACTACGAGGCCGTGGTGCGCGCGGCCCGGATTCTGAGCGAGCCGTGCGGGGGGGCGGTGGCCGCCAAGGCGATCAGCATTTCCACGGCCGGGATTGTGCCGGGCATCCGGCGCTTCACGGCGGACCGGCTGCCGTTCCGCCTGGTGGTCTCGCTGTTGGCCGCGGTGTCGGCCCGCCGGCAGATGCTGATGCCGGTGGAGACGGCGCATCCGCTGCCGGAGCTGATGGCGGCGGTCCGGGACCACCACGCCGCGACGGGCCGCCGGGTCGTGCTGGCCTGGACCATGATCTCGGGGTTCAATACGCGGGAAGCCGACGCGGTTGAACTGGCCGGCCTGCTGGCCGGCCTTCCGGTCACGCTGGACCTGATTGACGTGAATGACGCCACCGGGCGTTTTCGTCCGCCCTCGGCGGAGGAACTGCGGGCGTTTCGCGATGCGCTGCGGAAGCACCTGGGCGAGCCCGTGGCGCGGCGGTACAGCGGCGGAGCGGACATCCACGCCGCCTGCGGAATGCTGGCGACGACCGGGGCCGCCGCGGAGCAGGGCGGAAGCTAAAAAAACGGACCGGCCCGCGGGCCGGTCCGGGCGAGCCGGGGCGGACTCAGAGCTTGAAGTCTTCGCCGAATCCGAAGTGTTCGATGACGTAGTCCATGTCCTTGTCGCCGCGGCCGGAGAGGTTGACCAGAATGCTGCGCGCATGGGTGGGGTTTTCGCGGCTGAGGCGGATGGCGTGGGCGACGGCATGGGCGCTTTCGAGGGCGGGGATGAGGCCTTCGACGCGCGAGAGCATGAAGAAGGCTTCGACGGCTTCGCGGTCGGTGGCGGTGACGTACTTCACGCGGCCGCTGTCCCGCAGGAAGGCGTGTTCGGGGCCGACGGAGGGATAGTCGAGGCCGGAGGCGATGGAATAGACCGGGTCGGGCTCTCCTTTTTCATTCTGGAGCATGTAGGAGTTGAAGCCGTGCATGACGCCTTCCTTCCCGTAGGTCATGGTGGCGGCGTGTTCGCCGACCTTGGTGCCCTTGCCGAGGGGCTCGACGCCGTGGATTTCGCAGGGATCGGCCAGGAAGCCGGAGAAGAGACCCATGGCGTTGGAGCCGCCGCCGACGCAGGCGGTGACGATGTCGGGGATGTCGCCGGTCATGGCGTGGAACTGCTCGCGGGCCTCGATGCCGACCACGCGCTGGAAGTCGCGGACCATCATGGGGAAGGGGTGGGGGCCGACGACGGAACCGATGCAGTAGAGCTGGGTGACGGGGTCGGCCATGTAGGCCTGGAAGCAGGAATCCACGGCTTCCTTGAGGGTCTTGAGGCCGAAGGACACCGGGATGACGTTGGCGCCGAGGAGCTTCATGCGGGCGACGTTGGGGGCCTGCTTGGCGATGTCCACTTCGCCCATGTGGATGTCGCATTCCAGCCCGAAATAGGCGGCGGCGGTGGCAAGGGCGACGCCGTGCTGGCCGGCGCCGGTTTCGGCGATCAGCTTCTTCTTGCCGAGATAGACGGCCAGGAGGCCTTCGCCCATGCAGTGGTTCAGCTTGTGGGCGCCGGTATGGTTGAGGTCTTCGCGCTTCATGTAGATCTGCGCGGCGCCGAGCTTTTTGGACAGGCGTTCGGCGTGATAGACGGGGGTGGGCCGGCCCTGGTAGTGGGTGCGGATGGAGCGCAGTTCGGCGATGAACTTGGCGGAACGCGAGATGGTGTCATAGGCGTCGCGGATTTCGGCCATGATTTTTTCGAGGTCCGGCGGCAGGTAGGCCCCGCCGTACTTGCCGTAGCGGCCGTTCTTGTCGGGGTGCAGGTTGAAATAGTTGGAATAGTCGGGATCGTTCATGGCGTCTCCTGGGGGGGTGATCAATGTTTCTTTGCGTAGATACAGAAAGACGGCGGGGCTGTCAAGCGTTCCCCGGCGGCGTTCCCTGCCGGAGCGGACCGGGACGAGATGCGCCGTGGGCCGGGGATTGCTTTGACAGGGCTGCGCGGCGGATGCTACACCCTTGAGGCGAACCGGCGCCCTGCGGGCGCACGGGATGAGGAAGCGCGATGGCCAAGGTTCTGCTCGAAAACGTCTGTAAAATCTATCCCGGCGACGTGACGGCGGTGCATGACGCGAGCCTCGAAATCGAGGACCGCGAATTCGTGGTGCTGGTAGGGCCTTCCGGGTGCGGCAAGTCCACCACGCTGCGAATGATCGCGGGCCTGGAGGAGATCAGCCGGGGCGCCATCTTCATTGACGGGAAAAAGGTCAACGACGTGCCGCCCAAGGACCGGGACATCGCCATGGTGTTCCAGAACTACGCGCTGTATCCGCACATGACGGTGTACAACAACATGGCGTTCGGCCTGAAGCTGCGCAGGTACCCGAAGGCGGAAATCCACCGGCGGGTGATGGAGGCGGCGGACATCCTGGGCATCGCGGACTATCTCGAGCGCAAGCCCAAGGCGCTGTCCGGCGGCCAGCGCCAGCGCGTCGCCGTGGGGCGGGCGATTGTCCGCAAGCCCAAGGCGTTTCTGTTCGACGAACCGCTCTCCAACCTGGACGCGAAGATGCGCGTGCAGATGCGCGCCGAAATCAGCAAGCTCCATCACAGCCTCCAGAGCACGATGATCTACGTGACGCACGACCAGATCGAAGCGATGACGATGGGCGACCGCATCGTGGTGATGAAGGACGGCTGGATCCAGCAGGTGGCCACGCCCCTGGACCTGTACAACCGGCCGGTCAACCAGTTCGTCGCCGGGTTCATCGGCAGTCCGCCCATGAATTTCTTTCCGGGCCGGATTCTTCGGCGGCCCAACCAGATCGTGTTCGACGAGGGCACGTTCCAGGTGGCGGTTCCCGGCCCGGCGGGCGACCGGCTGGCCGCTCAGGATGGGCAGGAGGTCGTAATGGGCCTGCGCCCCGAACACATTGATGAACGCGAGGCGCGCCCGGATATCGATCCCGCGCGGGTCATCAAGGCCTCGGTCGAGATGGTCGAGATGATGGGCGCGGAAATCCACCTGACGGCGGGCACCGGACGCAATTCCCTCACGGCGCGCGTGGACGCCTCGTGCCGCCGACAGGTGGGCGATCCGGTGGACATGGTGCTGCACATGGACAAGGCGCATTTCTTCGGCGGCCCCGAGGGCCGTTCCCTGCTGTAGGAGGTGGATCCGATGAGCCTGGCAATCAGCGAACTGCTTCACACTGCGGCCGCGGCCGTGGCGGCGTATGCCGTGTTGACCCTGCTGGCGATGTTCCTCAAGGCCGAGTCGGCCACCTGGAAGAAGCCGCCGGAGACGGACCCGGCATGAAGCTGGGCGTGAACATTGACCATGTCGCCACGCTGCGGCAGGCGCGGGGCGTGGACTATCCGTCGCCGCTGGAGGCGGCGGCGCTGTGCGAACGGGGGGGGGCCGACGGCATCACGATCCATCTGCGAGAGGACCGCCGGCACATCCAGGATGCCGATTTGCATGCGCTGCGCCGGGCCCTGACCGTGCCGCTGAATCTCGAAATGGCCAATGCGCCGGAAATCGTGGAGATTGCCCTGGCCGAAAAGCCCGATGAAGTATGCCTGGTGCCGGAAAAGCGCCAGGAGCTGACCACCGAAGGCGGGCTGGACGCCGCCGGGCAGTTCGATGCGCTGAAACCCGCGGTGGCGC
>JAHDSS010000061.1 GCA_018432565.1 Kiritimatiellia bacterium | reverse complement strand
GCCCTGTTCGGCTTCTTCCTGGCCGGCATTGTCGCGGGCGAAGCCAAGAGCCTGTCCGAAGACACCCGCCGGGTCATCAACCAGATGGTCTATGCCCTGTTCGTTCCCCTGTTCTTCGCCACCATCGGACTGAAAATCGATTTTGCCGCCCACTTCCATTTCGGCCTGGTCCTGCTGGTCTGCGTCGTCGGCATCGCCGGGCGCTATCTCGGCGCGTGGCTGGGTGTCAACCTGACCCGTCAGCCGCGCGTGAACCGGCATCTGATCTCCATCTCCCACACCCCCGGCGGCATGATGGAAATCGTGGTCGCCCTGCTCGCCCTGGAAGCCGGCCTGATCACCCCCGCCGTGTTCGTCGCCATCGTCTTCAGCGCCGTGTTTTCCTCGGTGGTCATGGGCCCCTGGATGGCCCATGCCGTCGCCCGGCGGCGCAAGGTTTCGCCGGTCCGGTTTCTGGAGGAGTCCGCCATCCTGCCGGTGCTGCCGCCGACCGCCTCCCGCGCCGATGCCATCCGCCTGCTTGCCGCCAAGGTGGCCGAGCACTCCGATACGCCCGACATCGAACCGGTTACCCGTTCCGCCCTCAACCGCGAAAAGGAATTCGGCACGGGCATCGGCCACGGGGTGGCCATCCCCCATGTCCGGTTCGACAATCTCCGCAATCCCATTCTGGCCTATGCCCATTCCTCCGAAGGCATTGACTGGGACGCCCCCGACGCCGAACCCGTCCATCATGTCTTTTTCCTGGCCAGTTCGACCGTTGCCGAAGACATCCATGTGCAAATCCTCTCGCAAATCGCCCGGGCGATGGCCCGGCCCGACAACCGCATCCGGCTCGCGGAAGCCAAAGATGCCCCCGAACTGTTTGCCGCGCTTCAGGCCATCCTGTCCAAATCCGAATCCCCCTCCCCTGCGGCGGCATGACCCCGCGCCCGAAACCCGAACATCCCCGCAAGGACGCCATGAAGAATCGCGATGCCCCGTATTTTCCCCTGAGCCTCGATTCGCTCCGCGCCATCGGGGGCTGGGCCGCGGATGGCGCGGAACGGGCGCTGCCCGTATTCAAGCGCTGCGCGAATTCGGATCCGCGCCCCCGTGCGGCGATCGAAGGCATCCGGGCCTTCGCCGCCGGGGGAAAACGGGCCGCCCGGCTGCGCTCCCTGGCCTGTCAAGCGCATGCCGCGGCGCGGGAGACGGACCCTCCCGCGGCCGCCGCCGCCGCCCGCGCGGCGGGCCACGCCGCCGCCAGCGCCTATACGCATCCCCTGGCGGATGTTCAGCAAACCCTGCACATCGTCGGCTCCGCCGCCTATGCCGCGCTGGCCCTCGAACTCGACGGCCTCGGACACTCCGCCATCGGCGACGCCGTAGTCCGCCTTTTGGTGCAACAGGCACCCCCCGCCGTGCGCGACGTGCTGCGGCAGATGCCGGCGCGGACTCCGAGAAACAGCCGCCTCGCGCAACTCCTCTATTCGCTGGATTCCACCATCCGCGCCCGGTCCTGATCCGCCTCCGATTCCGGTGCCGCGGCGTCTTCGGTGTCTTCTGCCTCCGGATGGTCCTCGACCGCTTCAGGCTCCCGGACCTGGATCACGGCGCCCCGGTCCATCTCCAGCGCATTCACCAGATAGGCGGGAATCCCGAAGGTGCGCCCTTCCGCTTGTTGTCCCGTTCGCTCCGCCTGCGTCCGGATCTCCGGACGGGCCTCGGCGTTCGCCTCCATTTCGATCCGAACCATCCGGCTTTCCGGCGACTCCGACGGCGCCCCGCCCAGCCAGACCCGGTACACCGCATCCGCCGTCCGGGCTTCAACCAGACGCGGATCCTCCGGCCACGGTTCTTGATCCAAGTCTTCGGCCGTCAGCAGACGGTCCGCCCGCAGATTCCGCAGCGCCCCGAACAACCGCTTCGCCCCCGATGCATCCGCGAAATCGGTCTCTGCGCCATCCACGACGCCAAAGCCTCCATCCTCCGTGCGTTCGATGGCAAAGGATTCCCCGCCGGCCTCCACCCGGATCTGCTCGATCGTTTCCGGCTCCACCGCCAGCAGCCCGCGATCCCACCAGGTCTGCGGATTACTCTGCACCAGCGGCAGGTCTTCCGCCAGCAGCACCACCGGTCCCTCGTCCACGCGCGCAAAGCGCCCCGGCGGCGGCCCCCACAGATCCTCCGGACGCCGCGGCTGGCGGCGCGCCCCCAGCCGAAGCACCGTCACGCCTTGTGCATGTTCCAGCGTCACAACCGACGGCCGCGGATCGCTGTCCTCCGTCAACCCGTAGTCCGCCAGATCCCCCTCCCCGGAATCCACCACCGGCCCCGGCGTCAACTCGTCGAGGGCCTGAACCAGCCGGCGCAGCCGCTCGAAATCGGCCGGATAGCCGTCGAGCTCGGCCACACGCCACACGTCGTCTTTCCGTTCAAGGCGGATGCGGTCCCCGGCCTCCTCCAGCACAACCGCCCGCAGGCTTTCCCAATCCATGCCCGCCAATAATCTTCCGGCGCTTTCGGGAACGTCCGCTCTCCCTCCCCCCGGCGCGCGTCCCTTCCACCACAGCGCGCACAGCAAGGCCGCCAGCATTCCCGCCAATATCGTCAATGTTTTCCTGGACATGATTTCGCCTCCCGTTTTCTCAGGCCGCCGCGCGCTGCCGGCGCTTCCAGCCATGCACCAATCCAAACACCGCCACCAGCACGGGCACCGCCGCCATGTTCAGCACCTTCAGCACCAGGCCCAGCCGCTCGATGCTCCGCCGCAGGTTCCGGCGCACCTCCGTCAACTGACGCTGCGTCTCGAACCGGTCCTGCCGGAACCGTTCAATCTCCGCCCGTTGCGCGGGACTCAGCACCAGTTGCTGATCTTCGCTCTTGGCCATCTGGAGTTCGTTCAGCCGCTGCTGCGCCTCCGTCAGCTTGGCCTGGAGTTTCTCTTCCTCCTCCTGCCAGCGTTCCTGCGCCGCCTGCTCCATCGCCAGCACGCGCTCGAACGGACGGTGGAACTGCCCCCGGCTGCGCAATCCGATCAACGCCGGATTGCCCGAGAGCTGCTCGGCCAGATTCATCGTGAAGTTCAGGTTGTCGTTGATGGGCTGATGAAACACCTGCCCGAAGAAATGCACGGTCTGCGCCGCCATCCGGTCGGCCAGCATGTCCGCGTCGGCCACGAGCACCACGACGCCGTCACGCTCGGCCTCTTTGCGCCAGTCCCCGGCGCCGCCCTCCTCCCCGCTTTCCGCGGCATCTTCATCGCCGTCCCCGCCGGACTTCGGCGGACCATCCGGAAACGCCGTCGGGAACCGCCCGGCCAGCCGCACGGCCAGCGGCGCGCCCGCCGACGCCACGCCGTCCCGGGTGCTCTGGCTGAACGGGTTCTGCGCCTGGTGCCTCGCCAGCGTCACCGCCTGGTCCGACGCATGAACCAGCACATCCATCTTCAGGCCTTCAACCGGCGTACCCTCGATCCGGCCCGCAAACGGCAGCATCAGGCTGCCCAGGGACCCGGTCGCCAGCTCGTCCGGATTCAGGTGCGGCTCGCCGCGCAGCGTCAGCCACGCGGGCAACAGCTCCGAACGGCCTTCCCCGAGGTTCACCGGCGTGGCCGCGGCCAGGTCGGCCACCACCCGCCCGGCATCCACCCGCACCCCCCAGGCCCCGGTCAGCCGGTTGAGGTCCGACGACAGCGCCGGCATCCCCGGCTCGCCGGATTCCTCCTGCGACAGGCACAACGGATCCACGAACGCGATCAGACGGCCGCCGCCCAGCACATATTGATCGATGCCAAACAGCGTCTCGTCTCCGATTCCCGCCGGATGCGCCAGAATCAGTGCATCGATGTCCTCCGGAATCTCCGCGGCATCCATCGCCACCGGCACCACCTCGTATTGCGCCTTCAGTTCCGACACGAACAGCCAGTCCGGCCGGACCGGCGGCGGACCGAAGCGCGGAGTCCCCAGCACCGGCAGCCCGCTCATGACCCCGATCCGCGGGCGGCGTTCCTGCGTCACCTCCTGGATCAGCCGCGCCACCAGGTATTCCATCTGCGGCTCCAGCGCCGGCGCCAGCAGCGGAATCGACGCCTCCCGCGTGCCGCTCACCGCCACCAGCCCCAGATACAGATCCGGAGGCGCCCCGATGCCGCCGACCGCCTGCGGCATCAGCCCGTACCGCTGCGCCCACTCCTCCGTCTCGGTGTCCGGACGGGGATCCAGCAGCTCCAGCGTCAGGTTCCCTCCGCTGCGCGATTCAATCTCGCGCAGGAAATCCGTCGTGCGCTGCGCATAATTCTTCAGGGCCACCGGCAGTTGCGCATGACTGCGCGAAAAATAGAACTTCAGCGTCACCGGCCGCTCCAGATCCCGCAGCATCCCCGCGGTTCCCTCCGAGAGCGTGTAGAGTTGTTCCTCCGTCAGATCCTTGCTCACCCGCACGTTCGCCAGCAGCGCGTTGACCGCCACCACGATCGCCAGCACCAGTCCCGCGCCCGCCGCGCCCGAAAACACCTTCGTTGTCGTCTTGTTCATTCCCTCACCTCGCCGGATTCCGTTCGTCCCCCCGCTCAGCGCCCCGAGCGGTTGTTCAGCACCAGTTGCGTCAAAAACAGCATGAAGCCGATCACGCTCGCGAAATACACAAAGTTGCGCAGATCCAGCACCCCCCGCTGCATCGCCTGGAAATGCGTCATGAAACCCGCCGCCGCCACCCCGTCCACCAGCCAGCGCGGCGCCCACTGCGACAGCAGCGTCGTCACCGGCTCATACCCCGCCAGAATCAGGAACAGCCCCCCCACCACCGCCAGCACGAAACTGATCACCTGGTTGCGCGTCAGCGCGGACGTGAACAGTCCTACCGCCAGATAGGCCCCCGCCAGCAGCGCGCTGGACAGATAGCCGCTGGCCACCACCCCCCAGTCCGGATTCCCCAGCCAGCCCGCCGTCAGCGGAATCGGAAACGTCAGCGCCAGCGCCAGGCACAGGAACCCCCACGCCGCCGCCATCTTCCCCGCAATCGCCTGCATCGGCGTCACCGACAGCGTGAAGAGCAGTTCCATCGTCCCCATCCGGCGCTCTTCCGCCCACAACCGCATCGCCACCGCCGGCACCAGAATCAGGTACAGCCACGGATGCCAGAAAAAGAAGACCCGCAGATCCGCCTGCCCCGCCTCGTAGAAGCTCCCCACCGAAAACGTGAAGAACCCCGCCAGGGCCAGAAAAATGATGATGAAAATATAGGCCACCGGCGAATGGAAGTACGCCTTCCACTCCCGTTTGGCCACCGCCGCGCTGTGTCGTATCGCTTCCATGGTCCGTCCTTCCTTCTCCGCCCTCAGGCGCTGCGCCGGATCACATCGTCCGTCGTGGTGATCTGCCGGAACACCTCGTCCAGCCGCCCCGAATCGCTCCGCATCCCCACCACCATCCATTTATGCCGCGCCGCCGCCTCGATCACCCCCACCGCCAGCGACTGCCGGTCCTTCGGAATCAACCGCAGCACCTGCTTGCCGCCGGCCTCCGTCACCGGCTCCACCCGCTCCACGTCCGGGATCGCCCCGAACACCTTCGCCGCCTCCTCCGCCGGCGCGAGCACCTCCACCGTCAGCACGTTGTAGCTCGCGCTGCGCTTCTTCAGTTCCGCCGGCGCGCCGTCTGCTTTCAGCCGGCCCTCGCTGATGATCATCGCCCGCGAGCACACCGCCTCCACCTCCTCGAGCACGTGCGTGGACAGCATGATGATCTTGTCCTTCGCCATCCGCTCGATCATGTCGCGCACCACCTGCTTCTGGTTCGGATCCAGCCCCTCCGTCGGCTCGTCCAGCAGCAGCACCGGCGGATCGTGAATCAGCGTCTGCGCCAGGCACGTCCGCCTCCGGTATCCCTTCGACAGCGTTTCAATCGGCTGATGCCGCACCGACCCCAGCATGCACGAGTCCAGCACCTCGTCCACCCGGCGGCTCCGCTCCGCCCCCCGGAAGCCCCGGATCTCCGCCACGAATTCCAGAAACCCGCCCGCCGTCATCTCGTCGTACAGCGGCGTATTCTCCGGCATATAGCCGATCTGGCGCTGCGCACGGACCGGATCCTCGTTCACGTCGATCCCGTTCACCCAGATCCGCCCCGAGGTCGCCGGCAGATATCCCGCCATCATCCGGATCGTCGTGGTCTTCCCCGCCCCGTTCGGGCCCAGGAATCCCAGCACCGTCCCTTTCTCCACTTCAAACGAAATGTCATCCACGGCCTTCCGCAGGCCAAACCGCTTGACCAGATGCTCGACTTTGATCATGGCTCCTCTTCCTGTATCTCCGGATTCGCTGCACGCACACATCCATGGAACATGAAAACCGCGCTTGCAGAATGCGTGCCAATTTTTTCACAAAACCGATTTTTTCCCGCGCTCCTTTTCCTCCTTACCGAATACCGGCAATCCCCCGCCGCCCCCCCCTCCCGGTCTCCAACCGCCCGTGTGACACTTGCGACAATTTGCGCACTCCCGCTGCGACATTTTGTCCGTTTTCCACACCGTGGAAAAAAGTTTTCCATACTGTGGAAAATTCCTCGAAAAGTTTTCCATGCTGTGGAAAACCCATCGGATTCTGGGATTGCCCCAAATCCTGTCCGCCTGTATTTTCCTTGAGCGTTTTGTAAATGACAGGAGCCCCCATGACCCAACCCATTTCGACTCGAAAAACCTTCACGCACGACGGCCAAACCGTCGCCTATCACGATCTCTCGTCCGTGGAAGCCCTCCGCGGCGCGCCTATCGCCCAGCTGCCCTACATCGTCCGCATCCTGCTCGAATCCTCTCTGCGCAACCAGTCTCACCCGGCCTACCACTGGCGCCATGTCGAATCCCTCGCCCGCTGGCAGCCCGGCGCCTCCGACGCCGGCGAAATCCCGTTTCTGCCCTCCCGGGTCCTGCTCCAGGACCTGACCGGCGTCCCCTGCATCGTGGACCTCGCCATGCTGCGCTCGGAAGTCGTCCGCCGCGGCGGCGATCCCGGCCTCATCGAGCCGCTCATTCCCGTGGACATGGTCGTGGACCACTCCGTCCAGATCGATTGCGCGGCCGCTCCCGATGCCCTGGACCGGAACATCCAGATCGAATTCGACCGCAACCGCGAGCGCTATGAATTCCTCCGCTGGGGCCAGCAGACCTTCCGGAAACTGCGCATCGTGCCTCCCGGCGTCGGCATCTGCCATCAGGTCAACCTCGAATTCCTCGCCCGCGGCGTTCACACCGAACCCCAGGCCGACGGCTCCCTCCTCGCCTGGCCCGACACCCTCGTCGGCACCGATTCGCACACCACCATGATCAACGGCCTCGGCGTTCTCGGCTGGGGCGTCGGCGGCATCGAAGCCGAAGCCGCCATGCTCGGCCAGCCCATCGCCCTGCTGCCCCCCGTCGTTACCGGCGTGCGGCTCACCGGCGCCCTGCGCCCCGGCGTCACCGCCACCGATCTCGCCCTCGTCGTCACCCGCCTCCTGCGGCAGCATAACGTCGTCGGCCAGTTCGTCGAATACTTCGGCCCCGGCTGCGCCAAACTCTCTCTCGCCGACCGCTCCGTGCTCTCCAACATGGCCCCCGAATACGGCGCCACCACCGGCTTCTTCCCCATGGACGCCGAAACCATCGCTTACCTGCGCATGACCGGCCGCGAACCCTCCCAGTGCGCGCTCGTCGAACGCTATGCCCGCCTCCAGGGCCTTTTCCAGGACCGGAATTCCCCCGATCCGATCTATTCGCGTACGATCGAACTCGATCTGGCCACGGTCGCCGCCTCCATCGCCGGCCCCAAGAAACCTCATGACCACCAGCCCGTCGGCGAAATCAAGCAGCGCTTCCTCGATGCCCTCCCCGCCGCGCCCGACGCCGGCGGCTTCGGCGTGCCCGCCGGCCGCCTGAACACCGTCGCTCCGCTCCCCGACGGCTCCGAAATGCGGCACGGCTCCATTGCCATCGCCTCCATCACTTCCTGCACCAATACGTCCAACCCCGTGCTGCTGCTCGCCGCCGGCCTGATTGCCCGGAAAGCCGTCGCCCGCGGCCTCGCCGTGCCGCCTTTCGTCAAAACCTCCCTCATTCCCGGCTCGCGCGTCGTCACCGCCTATCTGGCCAATACCGGCCTGCTCCCCGCCCTCGAACAACTCGGCTTCGGCGTCGCCGCCTACGGCTGCGGCACCTGCATCGGCAACAGCGGCCCCCTGCGCGACGACATCGCCGCCGCCATCCGCGACCAGGATCTTGTCGCCGCCGCCGTCCTCTCCGGCAACCGCAACTTCGAGGGCCGCGTCCATCCCCAATGCAAGGCCAACTATCTCTGTTCCCCCCCCCTGGTTCTCGCTTTCGCCCTCGCCGGACGCGTGGACATTGATCTCGACCATGACCCGATCGGCACGGATGCCGGCGGACAACCGGTGTTCCTGCGCGACCTCTGGCCCTCGCCTGCCGAAATTGACATCCTGCTGGCCCAGGCCAACGATCCCTCCCTCTATGCCGATGCCTATCGCGATGTCAACCGGTACACCCCCGAATGGAACCGCATCGAAGTCGCCGACCGGCCCGTGTTTGACTGGCGACCCGATTCCACCTATGTGCGCGAACCGTCCTTCCTTTCCGTGCCGGCTCCTTCGCCGGACATCGCCGGCGCCCGCGTTCTCGGACTGTTCGGCGATTTCATCACCACCGACCACATCTCGCCCGCCGGTTCCATCGCCAAGGAATCCCCCGCCGCACGCTATCTGCTCGAGCGAGGCATTCCCCCCCATCAGTTCAATTCCTACGGCTCCCGCCGCGGCAACCACGAAGTCATGATGCGCGGCACCTTCGCCAATGTCCGCCTGCGCAACCGCATGGCCTCCCGGGAGGGCGGATGGACCCGCCTCCAGCCTTCCGGCGAAGAAATGAGCATCTTCGACGCCGCCATGACGTACCAGAAAGACGGTGTTCCCGCCGTGGTCATCGCCGGCAAACTCTACGGCGCGGGCAGTTCCCGCGACTGGGCCGCCAAGGGCCCCCTGCTTCTCGGCGTGCGTGCTGTCATCGCCGAAAGCTTTGAGCGCATCCACCGCTCCAATCTCGTCGAAATGGGCATCATGCCGTTCGAATTCACCGACGGCCAAACCGCCGACACCCTCGGATTGGACGGCACGGAAGTCCTCACGATTCGCGGCGACGGCCCCCTGACGACCGGCGGGCTCCACCACGCCACCGCCCGGCGTCCCGACGGGTCGGAAACCACCTTCAGCCTCCGCAACCGCATGGATACCCCCATCGAAATCGACTACTACCTCGCCGGCGGCATCCTTCCCTACGTCCTGAGAACCCTGGTCGATCGCCGCTAAAATCCCCGCTTCGCCTGCATCCGAACCTCGGCCCGCCTCTTGAATCCGGTTCCGCTGCTTTCCGGCATGATTGTTTTATAAATCAATCATATTCTATTCGATAATATGCTTGATATATAGATACATTTATAAGTTTAATAAGGTATTGCAAATATAATGACAGTTTTATAAAACAATCATATCGATGGATCGGAGAAGCCATGGCTACCCCCCCTTTAAGTCCCACTCTTTGGCGAACCTGCCGGGTCTTGAGCGGCCGCGTGCGGCTGGACTTGCTTCGGCACGTCATTCTTCGCCCGGGCCTGAATGTCTCGGAACTGGCAAAGGAAGCGGGCGTGGGCATATCCGACGCCAGCCAGGAGCTTCGCCGGATCCAGTCACGCGGGCTCATTCGGCGAACAAGCCGGGGTCCGGCGATCGTGTATACACCCGTTTCGGATCCGTTGGTTCCCTCGGCGGCCCCCCTGCTCCGCGTTTTGAAATACCTCTGGCCCACGGAACGCTCTGACGACCCGCACATCGAGAGGATCGCCAAAGGCCTGGCCAGCGAACGCCGGGTGGCCTTGGTCCGCATCCTGTCGAAGCAACCAGCATCCATGGAAGAGCTCTCCGGCCGACTGCGCACCGCCCCCAGCAACCTGACCCGGCATCTGGCCATCCTGCGGCAAACCGGCTGGCTCTTCCGCGAAGGCCGTTCCTACCGTCTGAAACCGCCAACGCATCCCCTGCAGGCCGCCCTGCTGGATATGCTCTGAACGGACCGCTGAACCCGGCCGCCATCGGAATTCTTCGTTGGTGTTTTCGCGCCGCCTCAGGTAGAAGATCCCTGTTCACCCAAGGATGATTGCCCATGAAATTCGACCATCTTCGCGACAGTTACCACTCCCGCCTTCAGGCCGCCGCCCCGCTCGCCCGCGGCAAATTCGTGGCCAAAACCGATGCGTTGGCGCTGCTGCAGTCCGTGATTCGCAGCGGGGACCGGGTGTGCATCGAGGGCGACAATCAGAAGCAGGCGGATTTCTTCGCGCGTGAACTGGTCCAGCTGGATCCCGCAAAGGTGAACCACCTGCACATGACGCAATCCACCCTGGTCCTGGACGAGCATCTCGAGCTGTTCCGCCGGGGTATCGCCGACCGCCTGGATTTCGCCTATTCCGGGCCGCAGTCCAAGGCCCTCTATCAGCTGGCCGCCGCCAACCAGGTCAAGATCGGCGCCATCCACACCTATCTGGAACTCTACGGCCGCTATTTCGTGGACCTGTATCCGCAGGTCGCCATCCTGGTCGCGGAAGCCTGCGACGATGCCGGCAACATCTACACCGGCGGCAACACCGAAGATTCGCCGGTCATCGCCGAAGCGGCGCGCTTCAAAATGGGCGTTGTCATCGTGCAGGTCCGCCAGAAGCAGGCGCAGCTTCCCCGCGTGGACATTCCGGCCTCATGGGTGGATTTCATCGTGGTGACGGAGGAGGACTATCACCTGCAGCCGCTGTTCACCCGCAATCCCGGCAAAATCACGAACCAGCAGATCCTGATGGCGATGATGGCGCTCAAGGGCATCTACCAGCCCTACGGCGTGCAGGCGCTCAACCACGGACTCGGCTACGCCACCGCCGCCATTGAATTGCTCCTGCCCACCTACGGCGCGGAACTCGGCCTCAAAGGACAGGTGGCCACGCGCTGGGTGCTCAATCCCCATCCCACGCTGATCCCCGCCATCGAGGCCGGATTTGTCGAACACATCTATGCCTTCGGCGGCGAACCGGGCATGGAGGACTACATCCGGGCGCGTCCCGACATTTTCGCCGTCGGCCCCGACGGCTCCATGCGCTCGAACCGGTGCTGCGCGCACATCGCCGGCCTCTATGCCATCGATCTGTTCATCGGCGCGACGCTTCAGATGGACCGCTTCGGCAACTCCTCCACCGCCATCCAGGGCATGATCGCGGGCTTCGGCGGCGCGCCCAACCTCGGCGGCACGCCGCCGGGCCGCCGCCACAACACCGCCGCCACGGCGGCCGCGGGCGGCACCCGCGAACAGGTCTTTCGCGGGCGCAAGCTGGTGGTCCAGATGACCCCCACCCGCTCCGAGAAGAAGAACATTCCGGTATTTGTCGAGGAACTCGACGCCCACCAGCTGCACCGGGACGGCATTTTCCCGGAGCCGCCCGTGATGATCGCCGGCGACCAGGTCACGCATATCGTCACGGAACTGGGCATTGCCTACCTGGACCGATGCCCCGATTCGGAGACCCGCCAGCAGGCCGTGGCCGCGGTGGCCGGCGACACACCCGTTGGCGCGACTTCCACCGCCGCGGCACGCGACACCCTGCGTTCCGCCGGCATCATCCGGACCGTCGCCGATCTCGGCATTGATCCCGCATCCGCCACCCCCGACCGGCTGCCTGCGCATTCGCTGGAAGACCTGGTGACGGCCTCGGGCGGCCTGTACCGGATCCCCGCCGGCTGCAAGGGGTAGGCCGCCCTCCAGTCGGACGGCAAAATCATCCGCCGAGCGGGCATTTTGCCTTGTTTCCAGGCCCGGATTCTGCATGCTTGAACTGAACGCAGAACTACTTGTCCGGAGGTTGGATATGATGGCGGGTTGGCGGCAAGGCAGGAACGGTTGGACCAGACACATGGGGCTGGCGGCGGCCATCGCGGGATGCCTGGGCATTGCGGCGGCGTCCGCGCAGGACGCGAAGTATTTTTCCCGCACCAAAACAGATGCCAATGTCTATGTTGCGCCCGTGGCTTCCTCCATCTCCAAGGTGGCTGTGCTGCCTTTCAAAGCCCCTACCGACCTGATCGGGTCCTCCGTCTCGGACATCTTCGTCACGGAAATGCTCCGCGCCCGCCGCTACACCCTGGTGGAACGCGGACAGATCGACCGCGTGCTGGGGGAAACCGAATTCGCGCTCTCCGGTCTGTCGGAATCCGCGGCCATCGAAGCCGGCCGCATGCTGGGCGCCGACGGTGTCATTCTGGGCACGGTGGACGAGTACGGCACGGTGGCCCACCGCGGCCGTGCCTATCCGGTCGTCGGCGCGTCCATCCGGCTGATTGACTGCGACACCGGGCGGGTGATGTGGAGCGTGGGGCATGCCCGCCGCGCCGAATCGCCCCTCGACACCCTGTCGGGCCATGCCCGGGACGTGGTGCATGAAATGGTCGCCGCGGTGGTCCAGAACTGGAAAGTCCAGCGCGTGGTCGACAAGGAGCGGGACGATGCCCGCGGCGATCGGGACCGGCCCGACGACCTGGTGGGCTATTCCGGCCCCGCGGCCATTCCCGAAACCCGTCCGCCGGACCCTCCGGTCGGTTTTGCGGTGTCGGATTTCGGCCTGCGCGAAGTGGGAATCGCATGGGATCCGCCGGCGGACCGTTCCCTGCAATACCGCATCGAACGGGCAGACCGCCCCGAAGGTCCCTTTGTTCCCATCGCCACCGTGGCGGCTTCCCGGGGCGGCCATGCGGATGCCGGCTCGCGTGGCGAGCCCCTGCAGGATGCCGCCACCTATTACTACCGGCTGGTGGCCATCGATCGCGCCAAGGAGGAAAGCGCGCCCTCGCCGGTCATGGAAAGCATGACCGCCCCTCCCCCCGCCCCTCCCGTGAACATCCAGGCCTCGGCCCCCGCCGGACGGGCCGTCCGCCTGGAATGGGAACCGCCGGCCTCCGAGGGCGTGACCGGTTACCGCATCGAACGCGCCGGGGATCCGGAAGGGGAATTCGTGGAAATCGGCGACGTGTCCGAATCCCCCTTTGAAGAAGGCGGCACCCCTGCTTCTCCGTTGGCGGATGCCACCCCCTATTGGTACCGCCTGCGCTCGGTCAACCGCGTCGGCTCGGTGGGCGAGGCCTCGGCGCCGGTCGACATCACCACCCTGCCACCGCCCGAACCGCCGGCCGGCCTCGAAGCCATGAGCCTTGAAGTCCGCTGCATACCGCTCTCCTGGGACGTTCATCCCGCGCCGGATATCGTCCGCTACGACATCTATCGCGCGGACAGCGAAGATTCCCCCTTCTCCCGCGTGGGTTCCGCCCCGGGACGCGAAACCACCGCCTGGCTGGACGGCGGCGGCGATCCCGGCAGCCTCGAAGACGACCGGGCATACCGTTACTTTATCCGCGCCGTCAATTCGGTGTCCGCCGAAAGCGGGGATTCGGAAATCGCCGTGGCCGCCACCCGCCCCCCGCCGCCGCCGGTGGAAGGCCTCTCCGCCGTGACCGGCCTGCCGCGCCGGGTCGAACTGGCCTGGGATCCCTCGTCCGACGAAAAAACCGTCGCCTATGAACTCGAACGCGCCGAAGGCGATGGCTCCTTTGCCGCGATCGCCCGGGTGGAGGG
>JAHDSS010000059.1 GCA_018432565.1 Kiritimatiellia bacterium | reverse complement strand
CCGCCGCAGACTTCCATGATGCGCGCCGGGCGCGTGGAGATGCGCGCGATCTCCGCGACGAGGGCGCGGATGGCGGAAGGATCGGAATATTCGGTCAAATGGCGCATGGAGACATGGAATGGTGGAATATGGGAATGGTGGGGGATTGAAACGGAAAACGGGAAACGGGAAACTGGGTCGGCACGGGTTGATTCATGGTTCCATCATTCCAACACTCCACTATTCCATTCTTTCCCGGATTTCGCCCGCCTTCATGCCGGCCAGCAGGACGCGCTTGGTGCGGGAGGTCTTTCCGCTGAGGAGCCGGATGCGGGCGCGGGGGAGGGAGAGGGTATCGGAGAGGAATTCGATGAGGGCGGCGTTGGCGGCGCCGTCCACCGGGGGGGCGCAGAGCCGGATTTTCAGCGCGTCGCCGTGTTCGCCCTGGATGGCGTTTTTGGCGGCGCGGGGAATGAGGCGCAGGGTCAGGACCGTGCCGTCGGGGGTGTCGGTCAGGTAGGGCATGGGGCCCCCGGGGATCTCAATATCCAATATTCAATATCCAATATCCAATCATCAAGGAAGGACGGAGAAAGCGGGAGTTTTCCACGGTGTGGAAAATGTTTTTCCACGGCGTGGAAAAAACGGGCCGATTTTTCCACGCTATGGAAAAAATTTCCGCGGATTTTCCACGCTATGGAAAAAAATCCTCCGGATTTTCCACGGTATGGAAAACTTTTTTCCACGGTATGGAAAACTCCGTCAGCCGCCGATTTCCACCAGGGAGGGGTCGTAGCCTTCGGGGGTGTGGAAGCCGAGGAGGTTGAGGCAGGTGGCGGCGAGGGAGGAGATGCCGAGGCCGGGCTGGTCCGTCAGCTTGATTGCGGCGGCGCCGGCGGGGTCGAAGAGGATGGCGGGCACGGGGTTGAGGGAGTGGGCGGTGCGGGCCTTGGGCAGGCCGGTTTCCTTGTCGTACTTGACGGAACCGTCCTTGGCGTGCTCGTACATATCGTCGGAGTTGCCGTGGTCGGCGCTGATGACGAGGATAGAGCCGGTGGCTTTCGCGGCGGCGACGAGGCGTCCGAGGCAGAGGTCGACGGCTTCGACGGCGATTTTCACCGCGGGGAAGATGCCGGTATGGCCGACCATATCGCCGTTGGGGAAGTTGACGCGGATGAAGCGATACTTGCCGGAGCGCAT
>JAHDSS010000095.1 GCA_018432565.1 Kiritimatiellia bacterium | reverse complement strand
CGTCGCGCTCAGGGCGAAAACCGCCGCCATCCACCAACTCAATCTCTTCATGATGCTGTTCCTGTTTTTGATTTCGAATCGGCTTGGGCCGACAACCGATAAACCTACGCCTGTGCCCCCCTCGCCGGCAAACCGAAAAAGACTTGCCAATAAAACCGCTTTACCTTCCGGAGGAACCCGGTGGATTCACGGGAGCATCAAGAATTCCGTCTGTATTTCAGCCGAAAGGGTTCGCGCTTGCGCTCCTTTCGCGTCTCTTGCGACCGTTGCGTTGAATGGATCGGAAAATTCAGGTGCGTTGGCCCTGCTTTTGCCCCGCCCCTCGATGCCCCCCCTCCCCGCTCCGGGCCGGCGGCGGCGTCCCCGCGGCAACGAGCCTAGCCCTTGAACACGAAGAACTTCCTCATCACGTAGTTGATGGCCAGCGAGCTGAAGATGTTCACCCCGAACGCATAGGTGGTATGAATGCCGTACTGCTGGATCAGCCACCCCATCAGCGTGGTGCCCACCAGCATGCTCACGGCCGACACGGCCAGGAACAGGAAAAACTCCAGCGCCACATGGTGGCGGCCGGGCCGAAACACAAACAGCCGGTTGATCACATAGCACACCGTGTTGGAGACCAGAAACGCCAGCACGTTGGAAAACACGGCATAGCGGGCGCGCAGCGCCTCTTCGACTGCCGGCGCCGCCACCCCGAACAGCGCCGTCAACCCTTTCATCAGCGGATCGTCCGCCGACACGCAGGGGAACAGGAAAAACCCGACGGTGAAAAAGGTCAGCACATGCACCACGGTCGCCACCCCCCCCGCCATGCCGTACTTGATGAACTGCACCAGCGGCGGCGCGTCGTGCGACAGATAGTGGTTCCAGCGTTCCCGGAGGGTCATGTCACTTCGCCCATTCCACAATGTCCGGCGGCAGCGGCTCGACCGCCTTCAGCAGGCATTCGGCCTCGCTTCCGTCTTCCGCAGGCACCTTCACGCGGTCGCCGGGCTTCTTCCCGGCCAAGGCCTTGGCCATCCGCGTATTGGAGGAAATGATGTGGGTCTCGGGCTGCTGGTCCCATTCGCCCAGGATGTGGAACCGGTCTTCGCGCCCGTCACCATACTCCAGCACCACGGTCGAGCCGATGCCGGCCACGCCCTTCGGCGCTTCGGAGAAGTCCGTCGGCCGCACCCGGGACATCATGTCTTCGAGTTCGGTCCGACGCGCCATCAGCACGCGCTGCATGTCCTTGGCGGCCTTGTACTCGAAATTCTCGCTCAGATCCCCGTAGCTGCGCGCCACCGCGATTTCTTTCGAGTTGGCCGGTATGTCCACATTGATCAGTTTTTCAAGCTGCTCCTGCCGTTCTCGATAGGTCCGGTGCGACGTGACGGCGCCATACGTGGCTGCCGGGCCGGATTCGCGCTCGCCGGTAATGACACTTTGCAGATGCGGATAGAGCTTGAGCACCTTGGCCTGGATCACCTGCCGGTCCAGTCCCGGCCACGCCGTGGACTGGCCCAGGCGCCGGAAGAAATCCTTCTGCCGTCCCGGCGTCATCCCGTCAAAGACCGCCCGGAGCACCTCCGCTTCCTCGAACTTCTCGCGCAGGAGCTTCTGGGTCTTCAGTCGGTCGCCCATGTAGTCCTGCTCCAGTTCCTCCACCACCAGCGGCGCCAGCACGGATGGCGAGGGCAGATCCCACGCCTCGCGGCGGTCGGGATGGCGCAGAATCCACAGCAGCATCTCCTGCCGGATCAGATGAGTGGCGCAGGCCTCGGCGAACATCTGCCGGCAATCCTCGTCGGCGCCCTGCTGCAGCAGCAGGTCCATTGCCTCCTGCAAGGCGGCGAAATGCAAATGGCGCGACTGGCCCAGCAGGGCCGCGCGGGCGCCGTCCGGATCCTGCGCCCAGAGGAATTCCAGCGCCGGCTTCAGGTCGCGCGCGGCCAGATCGTGCAGCAGCGGCGCCAAGGCGCCGTCGCGGAGAAATTCGCGCACAGCGCCGGGCCAGTCGCATTCCGCGGCGGGCAGGTTCAGGCGGGCCGCCAGCAGGGCCGCGGTCAGGCGGAGGCCCGGCTGACGCCGGGTGGCCCCCCGCAGCACGAACGCCAGGCGGTTGGCCAGAATCGCGGTCTGGGCATCCGTCGCCGCCGGCATCTCCGCCGGACGATCCGCCCATTCCCGCACCTTCTCGAGAATGGCGGACAGGTTGCGTTCGTTCGCCAGCCGGTCGAACCAGGCATCGTCGCAGCCGGCGGCCCGGTCCAGCAGCCGGATCGGCTCGGTCCGCTTGGCCGGCACATCCACCAGGGGGTCGGCCTTGAGCCCCTTGCGCGCCCCCTCCCAGAAACGCTTCCAGTCGGCTTCGGCCACGACGCCGGCCTGGATCAGCTTCTCCTGCAGCGCGGCCGCCGGCAGGGAACCGAAGCTGGCCAGGGCCAGCCGCGCCACCTCCGCCGGCGAGTCCTTCACCATCTGCTGAATGCCTTCGCGGTCGCGGTGCAGGCGGGCCAGCAGGTGGTCGTCGCCGAGCACTTCAACGGTTTCCGCCGCGACCTTCATCGCCAGCCCGTGGCCCGGACGCCCGCGGAAATCAATCTCGATTTTCTTGTAGAGCGCATCCGTCCGGCGGACCACGCCGAAGCCCCATGTGCGGTGCAGACACAGCGCGCCGGGCTGGAGACTTCGCAGCAGACGGAACCGCCGGACGCATTCGCGCGCCGCCAGGCGCTGGCCGAATCCCGAT
>JAHDSS010000438.1 GCA_018432565.1 Kiritimatiellia bacterium | reverse complement strand
TGCATGGCGGTGACGCCGACCTGGGTCTGGAGGAGGAGGGCGATGTCGGCGGCGCCCTGTTCATATTGTTCGCGGACGATGCGCTGGGCTTCTTCGGCGGTTTCGAGGCTTTTGCGGGTGACTTCGAGGCGTTCCCAGGCTTCCCGGGCGCCGAGAAAGGCCTGCTGCAGGTCGAGGCGGAGATTCAGCCGCGCCTGTTCTTCGTCGGCGCGGGCGGCGTCGAGTTCGGCCTGGGCGGCCTGGACAGCGGCGCGGGTGCGGGCGCCGTCGAAGAGATTCACCTCGGCCATGACGCCGGCCATGTAGCTGTTTTCAAAGTCGCTGGAGACATCGCTGTCGAGGTCGTAGGAGGCGAAGGCGCTGACGGTGGGGACATAGCCGCCGCGGGCCTTGGCGACATCCTGCTCCTTGACCCGGCGCATGAGGCGGGCGGCGCGGAGTTCGGGACGGTTTTCATAGGCCTCGGGATCGGTGCATTCGGGCGGGGGGGCGTCGAGGGCGGCGGTGCCGGGGGATTCGATGGAATCGGCGGAGACCCGTTCCGCGCCGATGCCGGCGTTGAGGGCGGCGACGGCGAGCTGCAGGCCGTTGCGGGCGCGGATGAGGTCCTCGTGGGCCTGGGCGAGCTGGGTTTCGAGGTTCAGCACGTCGGTGCGGACGGCGCTTCCGGCGTCGAACCGGGCCCGGGCGATGCGCAGGCTTTCCTCGATGCTTCGGACGGATTCGGCCTGGACATCGGCGAAGGCCTTGGCCTGCAGGACGCCGTGAAACCCGCGGGTGATTTCGTGGATGAGCTGGTTGCGGGCGGCGGCGAGGGCTTCGGCGCTGGCCTCGGCGCCGAAACGGGCCATGTGCCTGCCGGCGTCGCGCTGACGGTCGAACAGCCGCCACTGGGCCCCGAGGCTGAGGCGCAGGTTGTCGGTGTCGTCGGGATCGTTGGGATCGAAGGCGGGATCCATCATGTTCATTTGGCGCTGATTGAGCTGCATCATGAAGGATTGGATGGGATTGTCGCTGGCGGAGTAGGTGCCCGAGACGCCGATGGAGGGATAATAATAGGAACGGGCCTGGCGGAGCATGGCGCGGGCGGAGCCGATGCGGGCTTCGGCGGCCTGCAGGGTGGGGGAGTGGTCGAGGGCGGCCTGCACCGCTTCCTCCAGCGTGACGGCGCGGGCGGCGGGGGCGGCGAAGAGGAGGGCGGCCAGGATGGGGGCGAAGGAATGTTTCATGATCAGGCTCCTTTTTTCGCGCGCATGCAGTTGAGAATGGTCAGCGAGCGGCGGTCGCCGAGGGAGTACCAGATTTCCTTGCCTTGGCGCCGGCATTCGACAAGGCCGACGCGGCGCATTTTCTTGAGGTGGTTGGAGGTGGCGGCCTGGGGGAGGTCCAGGCGATCCATCAGGCGGTGCACGGGGGCATCGCCGCCGGATTCGAGCAGGTCGATGATTTTGAGGCGGTAGGGATGAGCCAGCAGCTTGAGCACCTGCGCCATGCGGCCCAGTTCCTCCACCGACAGATCCTGCGAACAAGACTTGGACTTCGCTTTCATGACGCCCAACATATATCACTATTATGATATGTCAATATCTAAATATGAATAAAGTATCCCGTTGGGGTACACTATCCCGGCGGGCCGGGAACGGGTCGCGGAAAGGATGGCCGGCATGGCATTGGACAGGAAGACGCGGATAACGCTGAACGACGGGCACACGATTCCGCCACTGGGGCTGGGGGTGTTCCAGATCGAGGACGCGACGGTGTGCGAACGGGCGGTGGCGGCGGCGCTGGACTGCGGATACCGGCACATCGATACGGCGGCGATCTATGGCAACGAG
Organism: Kiritimatiellia bacterium; assembly: GCA_018432565.1. GTDB lineage: Bacteria > Verrucomicrobiota > Kiritimatiellia > CAIQIC01 > Lenti-01 > JAAZFE01. The sequence continues at coordinate 6,882 of JAHDSS010000438.1, read as the reverse complement.
GAAGCGGTGGGCCGGGCCATTTCCCGGAGCGGGATTCCGCGCGAGGAGCTGTTCGTCACCACCAAGTGCTGGGTGGACGACTTCGGGCGGGAGGCGACACGCAAGGCGTTCGACGCCAGCCGGAAGAAGCTGGGGCTCGACGTTATTGATCTCTATCTGCTGCACTGGCCGGTGGACGAAACGATGATGGGGGCGTGGGAGGCGCTGGCGGACCTGCGCGCGGAAGGGGCGGTCCGATCCATCGGAGTCAGCAACTTCACCGTGCGGCGGTTTGAAGATTTTTTCTTCCGTCACACGGATGTCGTACCGGCGGTGAACCAGGTGGAGCTGCATCCGTTCAACAGCCGGCCGGATGTGCGGGAGTATTGTCGCGGGAAAGGCATCGCAGTGGAAAGCTACTCGCCGCTGGCGCGGGCGAAGGGGCTGGATGATCCGGCGCTGGCGGCGATCGCCGCCGAATGCGGCCGAACCCCGGCTCAGGTTGTTATCCGCTGGCACCTGCAGCACGGACTGGTCGTCATTCCCAAGTCGCAGCATCCGGAGCGCATCCGCGAAAACGCCGAGGTCTTCGACTTTGCCCTGACCCCCGGCCAGATGTCCCGGATTGACGCCCTGAACGAAGGCCGTTTCGTCATCACCTGGCGCCCGGGCGGCGAGGACCGGTGGTACTGACAAAGGGCCGAACCCAAGCCAGCCCACGGGAGGGGTGAAACGGCCGGCGTAGATCGTCGCTCTTCTGTCCTGCATCGCATCAACCCCAAACAGGCCGACTGTATAGTTATTGCAATATGTATACATATTGCAATAACTATAGACTTGAGGCCGGCGGAATTGTTAAGATATTATTACGCTTCTCGCAGGCAGTTATGTCGAAATGGGCGGGCAGAATAGGGTTGCCAGCCGGAGGCATGGGGTCTAGTCTCGGCCACTATCAGGCGGACGACCCAGATGACCAGCAAGAGGGAGGATGTACGGCGGGCAGGCGGGCCGGGGTGGTGGCTGGTTTGGGTGGGTTTCTGGTGGCTGGCGGTGTACCCGCTGTCGGGGCGGGGCGATTTATCCGAGAATTTCGATTCAGGTACGGCTTTGCCGGCGGGATGGGTGAATGGGGGGAGCACGGCCTGGAACAATGCGGCGCATTATTCCAGCCCGCCGTATTGCCGGGCACTGGCGGCAGGTCAGTCGCTGCATACGCCGGAAGTGGACTTTCCGACCAACCTGTCTTTCTATGTGGACGCTAGCAATAAGGGCAACAACAGGACGGGTACGGTGGATTATTCGGTCGGCGGGGGCGGCTGGGTCACGCTGGGCAGCTTTGTTGCCACCACGGCCGGAAGCGCCAAGAATTTTTCCTTGGCCGGCACGCCCAATCTGTCCTCCACTGCCGGCGTACGGTTTCGTTTCAACTCCACGTTTTCCACCTGGTATTTGGATAACGTTGTCCTGCGCACCGCAAACGAGACCCCGACGAACGCGCCGCCTTTCCTGAGCCTGGAGCCGTCGGAGACCAACCAGAGCGTATTGGTCGGCGAGGAGATTAGCCTCGCGCTGTTGGTCACGGAAGTGGATGGCGACGAGTTGGTCTTGTCGGCTACCAACCTGCCGGACGGAGCGGTCTTTGATCCGAATCCGAAGGTTGGCCAGTCGCCTCTGAGTCATTTGTTTTCCTGGACGCCGGCTGGGACCGGGACGTTCGGGGTGGTCTTTCGCGTGGAAGACAAGGACGGCGCGGACGAAAAGACGGTTCACATTCAGGTCGCCGAACCGGATCCCACCATTCTGCTGGAGGAAAACTTCGATGCGTCGGTCAGTTTGCCCGCCGGTTGGAGTACCGGCGGCACGGTGAATGAAACCGGACATTTCCTCAGCATGCCCAACTGCCGCGCGTTCGACACGGGCGACAGCTTGATCACCCCGGCCGTCGACTTCCCCACGAATCTCGCCTTTTATGCGGACGCCAGTGGGAACGGCAACAACCAGACCGCCCTGGTAGAAGTTCGCATCGGGGAAGGCGAGTGGGTTCAGGTGGGGACATTCGTGGTGCGGGAGACCGGACGGCACGAGACGTTTTCCCTGATGGGACTGCCCGATGTTTCCGACAGCGAAGCGGTGCAGTTCCGGTTTTCTTCCACGTTCAACACCTGGTATCTGGACGACGTCTTGATCCGGGGCCGGATCGTGGCCGACCAGCCGCCGGTGTTGCGAGCCATCGGCCCGCAAGCGGTCGCGCTGGGTCAGACCTTGACGCTGGAGGTGGCCGCCTCGGATTACGACGGCGACGAGATCTCGTTGACGGCCAGCAACCTGCCGCCCGGCGCCGTGTTTGCGGGTGCGACCAATGCCGGGACGGCCTCCAGCCTGTTTTCGTACGAACCGCAGGAATCCGAAACGGGAATGGTGTATGAAACCACCTTCAGCGCCACCGACATCGACGGCGTCTCCTCCGAGACCGTGTCCATCGCGGTCTATGAACGGCTGGCTGGGTTCGCGTCCACCGCGGCCGAAGCGTGGGAGCAGGATGGCGCACAACAAGTGGCCGTGGTGCTAACGCGTCCCGGAGCGGTGGAACTGGACGTCGTGGCCGGCGGCACGGCCACGCCGGGGCTCGACTATGAGTTGGCGACGACCCATCTGACGTTCACTGTGGAAGGCGGCACGACGCAATACGTGGAACTGGTCATTCTCGACGACGACCGGATCGAAGCCGCCGAGACGGTGGTGCTGGCCTTGACCAACGTGGTGGGCGCCGGCGTGGCCGGGACCGCATCCCAGGTGGTGACCCTCCGGGACAACGAGGCGGCGCTCTACGAGCCGCTCCAGACGAATCCCGGCTGGTCCATGCAGGGCCAATGGGCATTTGGGCGGCCCTTGGGCGGGGGTGGCGGTTCCGGGTATCCTGATCCGACCTCCGGATTCACCGGCACGAACGTCTATGGCGTCAACCTGGCAGGCGACTATCCCAACAACCTGACCCAGGCGCATTATCTGACGACGACGGCGATCGACTGTTCCCGCTTCCGGAATCTCAGATTCGAATTCCAGCGCTGGCTGGGCATCGAGTCCGCCTCTTTCGACCACGCCTGCGTACAGGTTTCGATGGATGGCGAAAACTGGACGGATTTGTGGGTCCACGAAAGCCAGTCATCGATTTCGGATTTCGCCTGGACCAACATGGCCTTCGATCTGGGCGCGCAGGCCGATGGGCAGCCCGCCGTTCAGTTCCGCTGGGGCCTGGGGCCGACCGATTCGTCCGTGCACTACTGCGGCTGGAACATCGACGACGTCGTGGTGATCGGCGACGCGGTCACCAATGCCATGTTCCGATTCTCAAGCACGGGTTACTCCGTCGTGGAAACGCAAACGGAAGCGGTGGTGAGCATCGAGCGCATCGGGCTGACGAATGCCGAAGCGACGATCGTGCTGGTGGCGACCGGCGGCACAGCGACAGCGGGGACGGATTATGACGCGATCGAGGAAACCTTGACGTTCGCCCCGGGCGAGCGCAGCCGGACGTTCGCCATCCCGGTGCACGACGATGCGGACGTGGAAGGCGACGAGACCGTGGAATTGTCGTTGCGGGCCACCGCGACGGGCGACCTCGCCGCGCCGGCGGAAACCACGCTTCTGGTATTGGACGACGAATCGCCGGGGGCGGTCTTGCCGTTTTTCGACGGCTTCGAGTCCGGGGCGCTGGCGGCTGGCTGGGCGCAACGATCGACCGAAGATGCGCGCATCCGGGTCGGGCCCGGCATCGTGGCGCCTTACGAGGGAACGAACCAGCTTTGCATGGAACTGACCAACTACTATGCGCGGGGTTTGAACGAGGCTGTTTTGACGGTCGATTTGTCGGGCCAGACCAACGTGGTGATGAGTTTTTACGAGAACACTCTGGAATACCAGCATCAGGCCATGCCGGCTTCGTTCACGGGTTCGGTGGAGGCCGACGGTGTGGCGGTCAGCGTGGACGGAATACATTGGCTCCGCTTGTTTGATCCGCCGCAATACTCCTGGGAGAGTTACGGGGCGACGAACCGGGCGATCAATCTGTCCGCCTTTACGGCGGCGCACGGGCTGGTTCCGGGCCCCCATTTCAAGATCAAGTTCCAGCATTTCGACGATCTGTATCGCTACGGCCGGTATTTCGATAATCTCCATCTGTATGACCCGACCCAGGTGGCGGATGTTCAGGTGGCCGTCGGGGTGTCCGAAGATCCCGTGGAGGTCGGGATGGGGCTGGAATACGTGCTGGTGGTGTCCAATGCGGGGCCCCTGACCGCGACGGGACTGCTGGTGAGCAATGTCTTTCCGTCCCAGGCCGGATTCGTTTCGGTTGCCGGCAGCCAGGGGGAATGCAGCCGGACTGGCGGAGTTGTGTTCTGCGCCCTGGGCGAGCTGGCGCCCGGCGCGGCGGCCACCATCGAGTTGGCGCTGACGGCCCCGGCGTTTCCCGCCGTCCTGACCAATCAGGCCTGGGTCGGCGGCGCGCAGTTTGATCCGATCGGGACCAACAATCTGGCGGACACCATCTCCGTGGCTGATGAGCGCGGCGGCACGTTTGAGGTGGCCGTGACGGAAACCGGCATGACCGAGCGGGACGGCCAGGCAAGTATCGAGGTGGTCCGGTCCGGTCCGACCTATGGCGAGATCTCCGTGGCCTATGCCACGGCGGACGGCACGGCGCAGGCGGGCGCCGACTATGTCGCGGCGGCCGATCGTCTGGTGCTGACCAACGGCCAGCGGTCGGCGGTGATCCCCATCCTGATTCTTGACGATGAATTGGACGAAGCCAGCGAAGTTCTGACCTTGACCCTGAGCGATCCCCAGGGCGGCGCGGTTCTGGGCAGCAACACGACGGCCTCCATCCGGATTCACGACGACGACGGGCGGGCGCCGTTCCCGTTCCTGGAAACCTTCGAGTCGGGACGGCTGACCAACCACTGGCGGACGTATTCCACCGGAGCCGGCCGGATTCAGGTCACGTCCGGCAACGGCCCGGCCGTTGGCGCGCATCACCTGACCATGGATACCAGCAACTATACCGGATATGCCCTGAACGAGCTGGTGCTGACCGCGGACCTTTCGGGCCAAAGTGGCGTGACGCTGTCGTTCTGGCACCGGGAATTCAATGACTATCCACACAGCATGAGCAACGGGTTCGGCGGGCATCACAACGCCGACGGCGTGGCGCTCAGCGTGGATGGCCAGAACTGGGCCAAGGTCCAGGGATTGACCGACGCGGAAGGCAGCAGCAATGGATACCGGCGGTTTGACGTGCTGCTGGATCCCGTGCTGGCCGCCCGGGGCTGGGCCTATTCCGACTCGGTTCAACTCAAGTTCCAGCAATACGATTGTTATCCGATTCCCAACCGGGGATTTGCCTTTGACGACATCGCCTTGTTTTCCATGCCGGGCGAGCTATCCTTCGCCCAGGCTCATCTGGAGGCTTCCGAGGCGGATGGCGCGGTCCTGATCACCGTCGAGCGCCGCAACGGAACCCTGGGCGAGGTGACGGTGCCGTTTGCCGCCGCCGACGGCTCGGCGGTCGCGCCGGGGGATTATGTGCCCACAAACGGGATACTGGTTTTTGCCGACGGGGAGACGTCGGCCTCGTTTGCCGTGGAATTGGTGGACGACGGAGACGATGAACTGGCCGAGACGATCTTGCTGGAGCTGGGCGAGCCGACCGGCGGGGCGACGCTGGCCGAACCCGCCCAGGCCGTGCTGACGGTGCACGACAACGACGGCGCCGGGGTGTTCCGGTTCGAAACGGAGCAGGTCACGGTTTCCGAGAGCAATGGGTTGGTCCGGATCTACGTCTGGCGTCTGGAGGGTGCAGAGGGCGAGGCATCGGTGGAATATGTATTCTCCGGCGGCACGGCCGTCCCGGGCCTGGACTATGCCGGGTCCACGGGGGCCGTGGTCTTCGCCGACGGCGTGACCAGCCGGTACTTCACGGTCGAGCTGCTGGACGATCTGGAAATGGAAGACACCGAAACGGTCTTTCTGCAATTGACCAATCCCTCGACCGGGGCGGTCATCGGGGTTCCTGCGTCATTGGTCCTGAGCATCCTGGATGACGAAGATCCGCACTATGACTACTATCTCCCGGTGTACGGATTGGGGAGCGCGGACTTCAGGCAGGCGCTTCATGACATCATCGACGGCCACCAGGCGTTCAGCTACACGCCCACGCTCTGGGCGATTCTTCAGGACGCGGACGAATGCCCGACCAATGCTGCGCAAGTTCAGCTGGTGTATGCCCAGATCGGGCGGGACAAGAACAACAACGGCGCCGGGGCTGGCCAGTGGAACCGCGAACATGTCTGGCCCCAGTCGCACGGCGCCGGGAATCCCTACGGCAGCGGGGATCCCAGCCCGACCTGGCCGTCATCGGTTGACGCTCACAACCTGAAGCCCTCCGATGTGGCGATCAATGCCTTGCGGGGCAATCTGGATTTCGACGCAGGCGGGGAGCCCGTGGCCGGTGCGCCCGCGACCTGCTGCAAAACCGCTTCTTCGTTCGAGCCCCCGGACGAAGTCAAGGGCGACATTGCCCGGATCCTGTTCTACATGGATGTGCGCTATGCCGGGGATGAAGAAAACGAACCCAACCTGGTGCTGGTGGATTCCGCCGCCACGTACGGCGCGCAGATGGGCAAGCTGTCCACGCTCATGCAGTGGCACTTTCTGGATCCGCCCGATGCGTTCGAGGAAAACCGCAACGAGCTGATTTACGCCAATTGGCAGGGCAACCGCAATCCGTTCATCGACCATCCCGAATGGGCGCTGAAATTGTGGGAATACCGCCGGACCATTGCCACGCAGGCGGGACCCGGCGGGAGCCTGTCCCCGGAGAATCCCGAGGTGGTGTATCCCTCCGGC
>JAHDSS010000222.1 GCA_018432565.1 Kiritimatiellia bacterium | reverse complement strand
GCCGACCACTTCCGGCAGCGAAGCGCCGTCGTGGCGGACAGACAGCATGCCGCTGAAATAGTCGTGGACGCCGCCGGCGAAGAGGGTGCCCAGGACGATCCAGACCAGGGCGACGGGGCCGTAGAGGGCGCCGAGGATCGGGCCGAAAATCGGGCCGATGCCGGCGATGTCCAGCAGCTGGATCAGAAAGACCTTCCAGGTGGGCATGGGCAGGGTATCCACGCCGTCGGGGCACGAGAGGGCCGGCGTGGGGCGGTGGACATCCGGGCCGAACAGGCGGTCCACCACGCGGGAATAGGTGAAATATCCTGCCAGCAGCAGGGCGGTACAGGCCATCAGGGCGATCATGCGACTTCTCCGGAGATGTCGCCAGTGTGCTCCCGCAGGGCCGGCCGGTCAAGAATGGACGGCCTGCGGGACCAGGCTGAGATCCCTCGACTCCGCTCGGGATGACAGCCATGAAAATCCGGGCGGACCCAACAATGGCAAGGTTCAATAATCGCAGATGCGCCTGGCTGCCGGCATATACGGGTCGTTTGCATTTTCACGTGTTCCGTGATTGAGTATGGCGTAACCGGACATGGAGCAGGAAAAACCCATCCCCGCGCGGAAAACGCTTCTGGGAGTGCCCTACGACCACTATCAGCTGGCCGATGGCGCGGATCTGTACGTGACGCCGTTTGGCCGTCCGTTTCTATCCTATCTGTGGCCTGAAAACTGGCTGGAACCGGAATGGTTCGGGAAAAGCCGCCAACCGCTGCAGGGCACGAGCACGGTGTACAAGCTGCGAACCAAGCCGGTGGCGGGAACCGGCAAGGATCTGGTGGTCAAATGGTGCCGGGTGGGCGAAGAAGTGCCGATCGACACCTGCACCCGGATGAAGTTCATGGAAATGGATTTCAACTCCCCGTACGAAGAGTTCTCGCTGCTGATGGAAATGCGGGCCCGGGCCCGGCCGGGTACGGTCCGCACCCACAAGCCGCTCGCCATATTCGTTCCGGCCCGGCGCCTGAAGCTCTGGCAAACGGGGCGTTCCCGGTCGAAAATGGATGGCAAAAAGGCGCAGTATCTGGATGTGGAACTGGACATTTTCCGGCAGTACATCCTGATTTACGAATGGATCAAGGGCGTGGCGAGCACGGAGGCCGCCGCGGCCGAGGCGGCGGTGTCGGCGGGCTACGCCGATGCGTCGGCTTTTGCCCGGGCCATGCTGGAGCGATCCATGGCGGACATGGAAGAGGCCGGTTTTCACGTACTGGATGCGAAGCCGCAGCATGCGATCGTGCGGCCCCGGCGGGGCGGCGGCCTGCTGAAAGACCGCAGCGGGCGGCCGGCCTATGCCCTGGTGGATTTCGAGCTGCTGGCCCGGACGCCGGAATACGAGCGGCAGTCCCGCGAAGAGCGGCGGCGAATCTATCTCGAACGGCAGCGGGACCGGTTCCGGCCCGCCGAACACCCCCGCGAGTTTCCGCCGCATCTGCATTCGGCGCGCATACTCGGCGTGGACTATGTTCACGGCGACTGCGACAGCACCCGGGGCAAGCTGTGGGTCGTGGGGCATGATCCGCATCTGTTCGACTACTTTCTGCCAGAGCGCTGGCGGCGCACCCCCCGCCGGAGTCTGTCCGACACCGCCCAGGTGTACTACACGAAAACCAAGGACGGCATCCAGCTCGTGTGGAAAGTCTCGCAGGTGGGGGACCCGTCCGGTGTGCCGGACACGTCTCCCGCTTTCGCGGCCTGGGGCTGCAACAGCCCGTTCGAAGAGTTCGGCTTTGCGCTTCAGCTGGCCGCCGCGGGGGTGCCGACCACCTATCCCCGGGCCATCTACATGCTGGGTCACCAATCGACCTTGCCGCCGGAGGCCCTCGACCCGCGCCGCTACGAAAGCCACCGGGACCTCCGCATGCCCGACGGCGCACCCGTGCTGCAGCGCGAACGAAACTACATCACGGTCTGGGGCTATTGGAACGGCACTGACGAAGTGGTCGCCGGCGAAGAACGCCAACGAACCCATTGCCGCGGCGTCAACGGCGCCCAGGCCCTGTCCGAAGGCCGCATAGACGCCGTCCAGCTGGAAGCCGCGACGGCGAAAATGGGGCGGTTGCTGGCCGGCGCCGGCGTGGAAAGCAGCTGCCTGCTGGCCACGCATTACGTGTTGACGCTGACGCCGGAAGACGAATTGCTGCGCGATCCCGACGGCACCCTGGCCGTGCGGCTGTGCAACTTCGAGTTCCTTCGCCGGCGGGGTTGACCCCGGCCGCCGCCGGTCACCAATGCGGCTGGTTGCCGATCTCTACGCCGGTGACGTCGTTCGCGTCCATGATGGCGATGAAGGCGTTTTCGTCGATCTCGTTGACGGCCCGTTTCAACGCGGACACCTGCTGGCGCAGGACGACCGAATAGAGCAGCTTGCGTTCCGTCCCCCCGAAGCCGCCGTGGCCGCTGAGCAGGGTGACGCCGAAGTTGTGCTTGCGGGTCAGGACATCCGCCAGGGCCTGCCACTGTTCGGACATGATCAGCGCCGTGCGGCGCCGGGCCAGGCCGTGGAAGACCTTGTCCACGAACTGGGCGCTCACGAAAACGAAGACCAGCGTGTACAGCACCTTCTCCGGCGGAAACAGCACCGCCGCCAGTACCAGCACGACGGTATTGACGATCATGGCCCCCGTTCCCAGCGTGATGCCGAACAGCTTGTTCAGGACGACGGAGATGATTTCCGAGCCTCCACTGGAACCGTATGAACGCAGAAGCAGGGCCACCCCGACGCCGGACAGCGCGCCCGCGATCACGGCGCAGAGCATGGGATCCGCGATCGCCATGTCCACGTCAATGAGCGCCAGCGCCAGAGAGTAGATCAACAGTCCCAGCAAGGAATACAGCACGAAGCGGCGGCCGACGAAGTAGCCGCCGAGGACGAACACCGGAATATTGAGCGCAAAATAGACGGTCCCCACGGACCAGTCCGGCCACAGGTAGCAGATGACCAGGGCAAAACCCGTTAAGCCCCGCGACACGAACCCATGCGGCATCACGAACGCCCGGACCGCAAAAGCGCACAGGACGCTGCCCGCACCAAGCAGCCAGAGCTGATAGAGTACATTCAGTGTTTTTTTCACCATGGGGCACCTCGTGGTTTGGCCGTCCTGGAGGATGGGCCGATCATTGGCAATCCATTGAGCGAGGACTTATTCTTTGTATCGAGATCGCGGCCTGTTGTCAAGCAAAACGGGTTGCGGGCGTCAGGGGGGGGGGGGGCAATTTCGATTGGCGGGGGATGGCGGGCGGATTAGGATTCCGGCGTGTGGCGAGTCCGGTTTCGCCTTTCGGCCGCCGGAACCCGCGACACAGAAAGAATTTCATGACCGGTCCGGCCGTATCGATTCAGGGCGTACTGGGGTCGCTGGCGTTCTACGGGGCGGCGATCTTCCTGCTGATTGCGGTGATGGGGCTGCTGAAGGGGCCGGGGGCCTCGGAGCTGCGCACCCGTCTGGCGGTTTTTCATGTCAGCGTGGTGACGGGGCTGTATCTCTGCACGACGTGGTTCATGCTGAATCTCCGGCTGGAGGGCGAGTCGTTCGTCGTCTCGCCGTCGGGCCTGTGGCTGACCGGGCCGGTACTGCGGCGGATTGTTCCGCTGTTTCTGGCGTTGTCCGTGCATGAGTTCGTGTATATCGCGGGGGGGCTGCGCGCCCTGCTGCAGATGGAAGCGTCCGGGGATCTGCCGGCGGGCCTGCGCGACCGGGTTCGCGAGGGGCTTTATTGAGTTTTGCAAAAGTGCGTTGCGGTTGTGGTTCCGGCGGGCCCCGCCACCTTGCGTGGTGGGGGAGCCAACTTAGCCTCCCGCCTTCGCCGAGGCTATGGCGGGCAAGCCCACGGCACAAGGCCGTGGGGGGGGCGCAAGGGCCGAGTTCGTCACCCATATAAGCAATACTCAGTAGAGGCGGCAGCCTGTTGACTCTTGCCCGTTTGAGCGATCGACGCGGCCTCAGGGGGCGAAGCCGGCGCGGAGAAGCAGGAGCAGCAGGACGAGGTTGACGGCGTTGAAGATCATGTGCATGGCGATGGGGACCCAGAGCGAGCCGGTGCGGACATAGGCGAGGCCCAGGGCCAGGGCCATGACGACCAGCGCGGCGAACGAGCCGGGGTCGCCGTGGAGGGCGGCAAACCCGACGGAGACGAGGATCAGGCCGGCGCGGGGGCCGAGGCGGCGGCTGACGAGCGGCAGGAGGATGCCGCGGAAGAGGCCTTCCTCGACGACGGGGGCCAGGCCGACGGCCATCAGGAGAAACGCGGCGCGCCGCCAGGGGTCGGTGGTTTCCATGAACAGGCGGATGACCTGCTGGAATTCCGGGACATAGCCGGTCACCCGCAGCAGGATTTGCCAGGCGAAACCCGTGAACCAGAGAATGGGCAGGACGGCCAGCCAGCGCAGGAGCGCCTGGCCGGCCGCGGTGCGCCACGGCAGGGGGGGGCCGAAGGGCCGGACCTTGCCTTGCATCCGCCAGAGGATCGCGGCGCAGAGCACGCCATGGAAGGCGGCGACGTGCCAGACCGGGGTGTTCGGGAGAACAAACCGGCGCAGGGTCTGGGCGGCGGCGGTCAGCAGGAAAATCCAGCCGAGATCGCGCCAGCGCCAGGGGGAGGCGTCGGCCAGCCGGCGCAGGCGCTCGGGCCAGGCTTCGCGGGAGGGATGGACCTGCCAGGCAAAATGCCCGAGGGCGGCGATGCCGGCGACCAGCAGGAGGGCCATGAACAGGCCCAGCGGAAGGAGCGCGTCCGGCGTCGGAATGGAATCCATCAGGCCCCGGGCGAGTCAAACGTCTCGCGGATCGAGTAGATGCGCTTGTTCTGCGATTCGTGGTAGGTGCGGGTCTGGAGTTCGGCGAGCAGGCCCATGGAAAGGAACTGCATGCAGAAGGCCAGCAGCATGAAGGGGGTGATGACCCAGAAGGGGCGCTTGATGAGGTAGTCGCCGCCGACGATGCCGCCGAAGAGGCGGTCGAGCAGGACGCCGGCCAGCATCAGGACGCCGGCGCCGCCGAAGAGGAAGGCGATCTTGCCGAAGAGCTGCATGGGGCCGCCGGTGAAGCGCAGCAGGAACTTGACGGTGAACAGGTCGAGAATGACGCGGAAGGTG
>JAHDSS010000457.1 GCA_018432565.1 Kiritimatiellia bacterium | reverse complement strand
GCGGGGGAATGGGTTCGACCCGGACCAGCCGGCCCGGGAATGGAACGCGGTGCTGCTGGACATTGATCATACGCCCGCCCATCACCTCAACGATGCCCATGCCGATTTCTACACGCCGGATGGCCTGCGGCGGCTGGCGGGTTTTCTCCGGCCCGGCGGCGTGTTTGCCCTGTGGTCGAATGATGACCCGGATCCGGTGTTCCTGGAGCGGCTGCGCGACGTGTTCGGACGGGCGGAGGGACATCGGGTGGAGTTCGACAATCCGTTGATGGGGGAACGGAGCTTCAACGGCGTGTATGTCGCCCGGTTGCCGGGCGGGGCGAACGGCTGACATGGCGCGGCAGGATCAATGTCCTTTGTGCGGTGATACGGGACCGTTCGAGCGGGTGATGGATATTCGCAAGCGCTGGCATCGTCTGTGCGGGCGGTGCCGGCTGCTGTTCGTGGAAGACGAATTCCTGCCGTCGGCGGCGGAAGAGCGGGCGCGGTATGCCAAGCATCAGAACGGGCCGCATGATGCGGGATACGTGGCCTTTTTGCGCCAGGCGGTGACGGCGGCGCTCCCCTGGCTGGAACGCGGCATGCGCGGGTTGGATTACGGCTGCGGGCATACGCCGACCCTGAACGGCCTGCTGGCGGCGGAAGGGCTGGAGTGCGCGGCTTACGATCCGTTCTTCCATCCCGGACTGCCGGCCGGCCCGTTTGACTTTCTCTTCGCCACCGAGGTGGTGGAGCACTTTCATCATCCGGGCCTCGAGTGGCGGAAGATGGCCGATCTGCTCCGGCCGGGCGGGCGGCTGGCGGTCATGACGGCGCCCTGGGAAGACCTGGACCACTTCCGCACCTGGGGCTACGCCAGCGACGAAACCCATGTCTGCTTCTACCGCCCGGAAACCTTCGCCTGGATCCGGGCGGCGTTCGGATTCGACGCCCTGGAGAGCGGTAATCCCCGTGTCTTCTTGATGCGCAGCACCGACTGAGCTTGTTTGAGTATATTCCGCGATACCGCAAACAGAACAGGTCTGGAGTCTCGCATATAATTATAACCGAGACAACCGTGCGGGTGAAGGACAGCCATGACGGGCTTGCAATCTGTCTCGGTTATAATTATAAGCGAGACAAATGCAATCTCCGGCGAAAGAGCTGCCTTTGACTCCGACGTTATGGCGGACTTGTCGTGTCCTGGCCGGGCCCACCCGCTGGGGGCTTTTGCGTCACATCATGGAAACCCCGGATCGATGCGTGTCGGAACTGGCGGAGGCGGAGGGGATATCGGAGCCGCGCGCCAGCATGGAATTGCGGCGGTTGCAGTCGCGGGGGCTGGTGAACATGTATCGCTCAGGGCCCTGGACGCGTTACCGGCCGGTGACGGATCCAAAAGTGGCGTCGGCCAAGCCGTTGCTGGCGGCGGCGCGCAAGGCGCTGGCCGGCTGGCCGGAGGAGGAAACCCGCCGGGTGGCGTGGGCGTTCGGACATGAGCGGCGGCTCAAAATGGTTCAACTGATGCAGGAACGGGCCCGCAGCGGCGATGAGTTGCAGGAACTCGGCAACCTGTCGCGGCCCGCTTTGTTCCGCCATCTGGAACGGCTGAAGGCCGGGGGGGTGGTCCGGCGGAGCCGGCAGGGCTGGGAATTGCGGGCGAATCCGCATCCGCTGGCCAAGGCCATGATGGACCTGCTGAACAAGACCTAGCCGCCGCCGGCCGATTGCGCCCATCGCTTTCCGGAGCTCTCCGGCGCGCCGGTTTGTTTTGACCTTTTTTACGCGGTATGGAACCCTTTCGCCGCAGTTTTCCACGGCATGGAAAACAGGTTTCCACACCGTGGAAAAACGGCCCCGGATTTTCCACGGCATGGAAAATTTTTCCGGGACTTTTCCACGCTATGGAAAAAAAGTTTCCACGGTGTGGAAAAAACCAACCCCTTGAAAGGATGACGAGATGAGCGAGAGCCAACTGAAGGTGCCGGCGGACGGGCAGAAGATCACGATGGGCGCGGACGGGCGGCTGGCGGTGCCGGACCGGCCGATCGTGCCGTTCATCGAGGGCGACGGAACGGGGCCGGACATTACGCGCGCGGCGATGACGGCATGGAACGCGGCGGTGGAGAAGGCGTACGGCGGGACGCGCAAGGTGGCGTGGATGGAGATTTACGCGGGGGAGAAGGCGAACGAGGTGTATGGGCCGGACACGTGGCTGCCGGCGGAGACGCTCGACGCGTGCCGGGAGTATCTGGTATCGATCAAGGGCCCGCTGACGACGCCGGTGGGCGGGGGGATCCGCAGCCTGAACGTGGCGCTGCGGCAGGAGCTGGATCTGTACGTGTGCCAGCGGCCGGTGCGGTGGTTCACGGGGGTGCCCAGCCCGGTGAAGAGCCCGGAGAAGACGGACATGGTGATTTTCCGCGAGAACTCGGAGGACATCTATGCGGGGATCGAGTGGGCGGCGGGGACGCCCGAGGTGAAGAAGGTGGTGGATTTCCTGACGGGCGAAATGGGGGTGACGAAGATCCGGTTTCCAGGGAGTTCGGGGATCGGGATCAAGCCGGTGAGCGAGGAGGGGACGCGCCGGCTGGTGCGGGCGGCGATCCAATATGCGCTGGACAACGGGCGCAAGAGCCTGACGCTGGTGCACAAGGGCAACATCATGAAGTTCACGGAGGGGGCGTTCCGGGACTGGGGCTACGCGACGGCGCGCGACGAATTCGGCGCGCAGCCGCTGGACGGCGGGCCGTGGCACGAGATCGCCGACGCGAAGACGGGGCGGAAACTCGTGGTGAAGGACGTGATCGCGGATGCGTTCCTGCAGCAGATTCTGACGCGGCCGGGGGAGTACGACGTGATTGCGACGCTGAATCTCAACGGCGACTATGTGTCGGACGCGCTGGCGGCGTGCGTGGGCGGGATCGGGATCGCGCCGGGCGCGAACATCAATTACGACACGGGCTGCGCGGTGTTCGAGGCGACGCACGGGACGGCGCCGAAGTACGCGAACCTCGACAAGGTGAATCCGGGGTCG
>JAHDSS010000146.1 GCA_018432565.1 Kiritimatiellia bacterium | reverse complement strand
GGCGATGATGCCGGCGGCGCGGAAGCCGGCGGGGAGAAGGGCCTTGGCGGAGAACGTCAGGGGGGGGGGCTTTTTCATGATGCGGGGAGTATAGGAGTTGGGGCGCGCGGGCGTCGAGGAGATTGCGGACCTGATTCACCCACGGGGCCCACCTTCGCCAAGGCTCCGGCGGGCAAGCAAGCCCGTGGGGGTCTGGACCTGATTCACCCACGGGGCAAGCCCGTGGGGGTCTTCAGGATGGGGCAAGCCTGTGGGGGATCTGGACACAAGGGCGGCATGAAAAACCCCGGGCGGGCGCCCGGGGTTGTGCAGAGGCCGCAACGGCCTAGCGCTTGGAGAACTGGAAGCGGCGGCGGGCGCCGGGCTGGCCGGGCTTCTTGCGTTCCTTCATGCGAGGATCGCGGGTGAGGAGGCCGGCTTTCTTGAGAATGGGCCGGAAGTTTTCATCCACCTGCAGGAGGGCGCGGGAGATGCCGTGGCGCAGGGCGCCGGCCTGGCCGGCAATGCCGCCGCCTTCGCAAATGGCCACGACGTCGAAGGCGCCCGGGCGTTCGATGGCCTTGAATGGGCCCTCGACCAGCAGGCGCAGATCGGTGGTGGGGAAATATTCTTCGAAGGTGCGTCCGTTGACGGTGACCTGGCCGGTGCCCTGGGAGAGGCGGACACGGGCGATGGCCGTCTTGCGACGTCCGGTGGCGAGATATTCGATTTCAGCTTTCTTGGTGGCCATGATGTTTCTCCGGAATTAGCCGATGACGGTGGGGTTCTGGGCGGCGTGGGGGTGCTCGGCACCGGGGTAGAGCTTGAGGCGCTTGAGGAGCGTGCGGCTCATGTGGTTTTTTGGGAGCATGCCCTTGACGGCGTGCCAGAGGATGTAGTTGGGATTCCTGGCGCGCATCTTGCCCGCGGAGGTTTCGGTGTAGCCGCCCTGGTAGCGGGTGTACTTGGCGTAGGTTTTCTTCTCTTCCTTGGAGTTGCCGGAGAGGCCGACCTTGGCGGAGTTGATGACCACGACGAAATCGCCCATGTCGATGTGGGGCGTGTAATCGGGTTTGCCGCGGCCCCGGAGGAGGCGGCAGATGTCGACCGCGAGGCGGCCGGCGGGCTTGTCGGCGGCATCGATGAGATACCACGCGTGCTTGACTTCAGATTCCTTCGGCTGTGTCGTCTTCATAATCCTTCAATTCCCAACGATGAGCGGCGAACAGTAGCGCGGGGAGCGCGCGGCTGTCAACGCGGTTCTTTCTATGTGCATGGAAACAACCCCGTGCCGGAGGGATCGGGAAATCCGACGACAGAGGACGCCTTTCGCAGAACGGTGCGCAGCAGATGGATTTCCCTGCGCAGCGCCGGATCCGGTTACCGCCGGAACAGGCGCCCGAAACGCGAAAAATGGCTCCAGCGACAGGACTCGAACCTGTAACCTATTGGTTAACAGCCAACCGCTCTACCATTGAGCTACGCTGGAACCGAAAATCGAGGGGGAAGATAGCGGGACGGGGCGGAAAGTCAAGCATGCATCGGGCAGAAAAATCGGAGCTGAGCCATTCGAAGCGATCGGTCTTCGGATGGATAAAGTGAATATTTAGAGTCTGACCCCGGTGCTGGGGGTGGCGGGCATGGGGTTACGGGCTGTTCCCGGGCGAGGGATAGTGGGCTTTGCCGGGGATGACGCCGCGGATGCCGCCCTTGGGGGCGGGATGGTCGCCGGGCCGGCGGGGGATGAGATGGAAATGGCAGTGGAAGACGGACTGGCCGGCGGTCTCGCCGTCGTTGGCGCCGAAGTTGAAACCGGCGATGGAGGGGTCGGCGGCCTGGAGATCCGCGGCCAGTTTTCGGGCGAGCCGGTGGGCGGCGGCCCATTCTTCCGGAGAGAGGTCGCGGAAGGAGGGAACATGGCGCCGGGGGATGATGAGGGTATGGCCGGCGCTGACGGGGTAGCCGTCGCGGAAGGCGAGGCAGGGGCCGTCTTCGGCGAGGATGCGGTCGGCGGACAGGCGGCAGAAGGGGCAGGACGGGTTCATGGAGGGGAGAGTAGAAGAGGGGAGCTAAACAGAAAAGCAGGAAACAGCAGCCAAGCAGGAAAACAGGAAAGACATGAACACAGGAAGGGAGGGGTCGGGGGACAGAGGAAGATTGGAGGAAGATTGGGCGAGCCCAAGGTTGACAGGGGCGGGGGGGAGCGGCTATACACGCGGAACATTTCATTCAGGTGGCCAGATAGCTCAGTTGGTAGAGCAATGGACTGAAAATCCATGTGTCATCGGTTCGATCCCGATTCTGGCCACCACTTTTTTTGCCCGGATGGGGGGACAAAAACCTTTGCGGGGAGGGGATGGGCGGCTAGTATCCGGCACGATTGTGTTGGACCCGGGAGAACGAGGCATGAACCCCATTTTGTTCAAGGAGCAGCTCTCGCAGGATGTGTACCGGATGCGGGTGCGGGCGCCGCTGATTGCGGAGGAGCGCCGGCCGGGGCAGTTCATCATCTTGCAGCTGGACACGGAATACGGGGAGCGGATTCCGCTGACGATTGCGGACGCGGACCCGGCGGAGGGGAGCATCACGATCATTTTCCAGGCGGTGGGAAAGAGCACGAAGCAGTTGGCGCAGATGGGGGTGGGGGAGAAGATCGCGAACCTGGTGGGGCCGCTGGGGCGGCCGACGCACATCGAGAACTTCGGCCGGGTGGTATGCGTGGGCGGGGGGATCGGGGCGGCGCCGCTGTATCCGATCGCGCAGGCGATGAAGAAGGCGGGCAACGAGCTGACGGTGATCATCGGGGCGCGGACGAAGGAGCTGGTGATCCTGGAGGACGAGATGCGGGCGATCGCGGACGAGGTGATCATCTGCACGGATGACGGCAGTGCCGGGCGGAAAGGTCTGGTGACGGCGCCGTTGAAGGAACTGTGCGAGCAGGAGGCGAAGCCGGATTTGGCGGTAGCGATCGGCCCGCCGATCATGATGAAGTTCTGCGCGGAGACGACGCGGCCGTTTGCGGTGCCGACGGTGGTGAGCCTGAACACGATCATGATCGACGGCACGGGGATGTGCGGCGGCTGCCGGGTGACGGTGGGCGGGCAGACGAAATTCGTGTGCGTGGACGGGCCGGAGTTCGACGGGCACCAGGTGGATTTCGACCAGATGATGGCGCGGCTGGGGTCGTACCGGGAGCAGGAGCGCATTGCGGCAACGGGCTGCAACCTGCACGACGAGGCGGTGAAGAAAGGGCTGAAGGAATGAGTCAACGGACTCCGGACGATCTGCTGGAAGCCGCGCGGGCGGAATGGGAGCGGATCCAGGGGCTGCCGCAGCCGCTGAAGCCGCGGGACCGGCTGGGGATTCCGCCGCAGGAGATGCCGGCGCAGGATCCGCTGGCCCGGGCGCGGAACATGCAGGAAGTGACGCTGGGCTATTCCGAGGAGCAGGCGCGGGTGGAGGCGTCGCGCTGCCTGCAGTGCCGGAACGCGCCGTGCGTGCAGGGGTGTCCGGTGCGGATTGACATTCCCCGGTTCATCGCGGCGATCGCGGCGGGCGATCCGGCGAAGGCGATCGGGGTCATCAAGGAGACGAGCCTGTTGCCGGCGGTATGCGGACGGGTGTGTCCGCAGGAGACGCAGTGCCAGGCGCCGTGCACGGTGGGCAAGAGCTTGAAAACGGTGGAGAAGGCGGTGGCGATCGGGCGGCTGGAGCGCTATGCCGCGGACTGGGAGCGGGCGCACGGGGCGGCGAAGCCGCCGGAGGCGGCGGCGCCGACCGGAAAGAAGGTCGCGGTGGTGGGCAGCGGGCCGGCGGGGATCACGGTGGCGGCGGACGTGCGCCGGGCGGGGCACGAGGTCGTGCTGTTCGAGGCGTTCCACAAGGCAGGGGGGGTGCTGGTGTATGGGATTCCCGAGTTCCGGCTGCCGAAGGCGATCGTGCGCGCGGAG